>JALGTS010000027.1 GCA_029821255.1 Candidatus Zipacnadia bacterium | reverse complement strand
CAGACAAGCATACAGATCAAGTTGCTTACGCATAGCCACATTTACACTGCGGAAGCCGGTGCCCACCGGCGTGGTAATAGGGCCTTTGATAGCCACACGGTTTCGGCGAATCGAGTCCAGCACCGACTCGGGCAGCGGCGTCCCGTACTCTTCCATAATATCGGCGCCGGCCTGCTGCAGCTCCCACTGGATGTCCACGCCGGTAGCTTCCACACAGCGGCGCATTGCTTCAGTGACTTCCGGCCCGGTACCATCTCCTGGGACAAGTGTTACAGTGTGCATTATTGCCTCCCTATATCTTCACACGGGGGCAAATTCCCCATCAATAGCTGTGCAGACTTGATTAGCATTGTTACTGGCATCTTAGGTCTTTTCTCCGTAGAGGCCATATTGACCTGCCAAATTGTGTATCCACTGGCAGGAGAGCTTATGCTCTAACTGGAACTACCTGCCGGAAGGGGTACAAACCACAGAATACCTCATAGCTTGACATATCAGCGCAAACTCAGTAGCCTGTATGTATATGATTGTACCTGACACCTTTGCCTTCGGGCAGTTTACTGGCAACTACAGGTGGTTACTGGCTCATGTCGCACACTGCAACTACACCGGAAACTATACCAAACCCGGAAACCATCCGGGAGAACAATGCCGAGGTTGATAGACTGGTTAATGGATTCGAGAGCCGGACCGACCGTTTCCTGCGTCGTCACCGGGGCAAGCTGCACTTGTTGGCCTTTTTGTTAGCAGTTGCCTGGGCTACGCCGAGTTTGAGCACGATCCTGCTGGGACTACCTATGGTGGTTGCGGGCTTGACACTCCGGATGTGGGCCTCCGGCTACCTGGCGAAAAATACCAGACTGTGTACCGCAGGCCCTTACGGACTGTGTCGCCACCCTATGTATCTGGCAAATCTCATAATTCTGGTAGGAATCCTGGTGGCAGGAAATAATATCTATATGGCTGCCGTCGGTGCGCCACTAACTACTGCCGTCTATCTTTTCGCGATCCGCCGGGAAGAGGCCCTGCTGGACTATCTGTTCGCCGAGGATTATGCCCAATATCGCCGGACTACTCCGTGCTTGCTGCCTCAGATTACTCGTTTTCACCTCAACAACACAAACGGGCGATTCTCCTGGACGCTGGCCTTGTACAATGGTATCGGCGAGCAGACAGGGGCAGTTGTACTGCTGTTGATTCTGTTTGCCGTCAAAACCGTGTTGCTAGCCCATTTCGGCTACTATTACCCGGCAGTCTACGGCCTGTAACCTCTCCCATTGGCTAACCAGCAGCCAGTCCCAATCACGTATCTATTCAAAGACTTAGATTCCCAGAGCTGTCTTGAGTCGCTGCAGCCCTCGCTTGATATCCTCAGCGGAGCAGGCAAAGCTGAGGCGTAGAAAGCCTTCCGCACCGAACGCTGCACCGGGCACTGTGCTTATCAAGCCTTCCTCCAGCAGATATTCGGCCAACTGCAGTGAGGTATCTATCTGCCTGCCTGCCAGGTTTCGTCCCAGGTGAGCTGAGATGTCCGGGAAGACATAGAACGCGCCCGGCGGAGTGTTGCACTTGATCCCTTCAAGCTCCCCCAGGGCCTTCACAAAGAAGTTGCGGCGCTGCTCAAATTGAGCGCGCATCCTGGCTACACAGTCCTGGGGACCGGTCAGGGCGGCCAGGGCAGCATATTGCGAAATGGAAGACGGCGCCGAGGTCTGTTGACTCTGGATACTGCTACATTTGGCCACAAACTGCCGCGGACCGATCAGCCAGCCGATGCGCCAGCCGGTCATTGCGTAGCTCTTTGATACTCCGTCAACCAGAATAGTTCGCGCCTTGGTTTCTTCGTCAAGCATAGCAATGCTGAGATGCTGACGGCCGTCGAAGATAAGATTTCGGTATATCTCGTCAGAGACGATGGTCAAGTCGTTCTCAGCAGCGATAGTTGCGATTTCTTGTAATGTCTCGCGATCAAAGATACTTCCCGTGGGATTAGCCGGACTGTTGAGCAGAACGGCAACGGTTCGCGGGGTTACTGCACGGCGCACCTCAGCGGGATCGGGCTGAAAACCACGGCTGGCGTCGGTCATTACCGCCTTCGGACGCCCTCCACACAGTTGTATCTGCGCCGGATAGCTGACCCAATAGGGGGCAAATATGATGACCTCGTCCCCTTCGTCGAGCAGCGTCTGCCAGATGTTAGCGAGGGCGTGCTTGCCACCGTTACTGATACAGACTTGGTCGGCATCGTAGTTCAGACCTACTTCGGCTCGCAAGCGCGCTACGACCGCTTCCTTAAGCTCGAGAATGCCGGAAGCAGCAGTGTACTTAGTATGCCCCGCCTCCATTGCCTCCTGAGCTGCCCGGCAGATATGTTCCGGCGTAGCAAAGTCAGGTTCGCCGACGGCAAACGATATCACATCAAGTCCCTCACGGATCATTTGCTTGGCTCGAGCAGCCATCCCCACCGTTGGAGAAGGCGAGATTTGGGCAGCTCGCTGAGAGATTTTCATAGTCTGTACTCCTTTCAGGTCAGAACTATTCTCGCAGAACCTCATCAGTGCTTTTGAGAGCATACATCGGCGGGACCAGCTCCCAATGTAGCCTGCGCAACTCACGTTCGGCCGCTGGATAACCCGGCCGAATATGTAGGGCTCGTTTCAATTCACGGAGGGCATCGGTACGGCGCCCCAAGCGCATGTAGACCATAGCCAAGTGGTAGTTCAGTTCCGCATTTGGCTGGTGCAGTGATTGCCTGACCGCTCGCTCCAGATAAAAGCTGGCATTTTTAAAGTCATTCAGCTTGTAGTAAACCCATCCCAGACTGTCAACAAAAGCCGGATTCAGCGGATCGAAACTTACTGCTTGCCTCGTTAGTTTCAAAGCCTTGTGCAGCTGTAAGCCAGCCTCGGCATAGGTGTACCCCACGTTATTTAGCTGCAGAGCATACTCGCTCCCAGAGATATTGCCCGCATAGTAGTCAAACTTAACATTTGCTAAATGCCTTGTCAGGTAGGCAATCCCCTTTCCCTGCTGGCCGGTGTGCAACAAACAACTACCTATCTCGTAGAGGTACTGCTCGCCGGTGTAGCGGCGCGCTTTCTGCAATGTCGCCAGAGCCTGCTGATATTGTTCAGTGTAGAGATAGATCTGACCAGCACGGTCGAGCACAGTTGCATTGTCGGGAGCCAGCTTGACTGCTCGCGTGGCAGCGTGGACGGCCGCCTCTACGTCAACCGGCTCGCTTGCTGCCTGGAATGCTGTCTTGATATACCGCAGCGCCACAAAGTCTTTTCGCATCTGGTCAAACGGTCCGGCCCACTGGCAACCACTGAGCATTACCACAACCACGCCGGCAGCAACCAGGCAAATTCCGAGGCCCGGCGGCCCAACGAGCTTGCTCAAGCGACTGGCACCAAGCACGCTATTGAGGGGCAAAGGCTGACACATAATGGTGAGCAATAGCGATGTACAGAGCACCTGCAGCGACACATGGGGTGGAATAGATTCCGTAAACGGTATGATGTTCCCACTTTACCTGGCCATTGGCCAGGTCCAGAGCATATAGAATCCCGTCTTTAGAGCCGATGTAGACGACCTGGTCAGCGATAGTAGCAGAGGCCAGGACCTCTTCGGCGGTGGTATATTGCCACAACTGCTCTCCGGTATTAGCATCCAGGCAGTACACACTCCCGTCGGTGCTACCAAAGACCAGGCGGTCACCAGCAATAGCTGGTGCTGACCTGATCATGCCACCGACGTCAACTTGCCACTTGACCTGACCGGAGGCCAGGTCGACGGCATAGATCGAGAAGTCGTCCGACCCGCAGAATACTGTTGACCCACTTATAGTAGGGGAGCAGGAAATAGGCCCGTCAGTATCCAATCTCCAGCGCAATTGGCCATCGCTACGACTTGCAGCATACAATCCACTATCCCACGAGCCTACCACCACCATACCTTCACCGACGGCCGGAGCAGAGATTATCTCCTGATCAGTTGCCATTTGCCAGTTAATAGTGCCTGTAGCCCAGTCTATCGCCCATAACGTCCCCCCTTCGTCCCCGACGAAAAGCTGACTGCCCTCTACCGTACAGGCTCCCCTTATCGGGCCACTTAGGGGTCGTTCCCATTGCCGTTGGCCGGTAGCCTGGTTCAAGGCATATAACCTCCCGTCGCCAGCACCAAACATCACCAGATCTCCAGCGAGCGCGGCAGCCCCTTCTATACGATCGCCGGCAGCAAAGGTCCATAGTATGTGCCCTTCAGCACGGTCTAACGCGAAGAAGGTGCCATTGCGAGCGCCAATGTAGAGACGACCGGCAGCGGTAACCGGCGATGCCACCACCTCACCTTCGGCTCGAGTAGACCAGACCTCACGCAAAGGTGGGTTGATAGCCTGTTCACTAAAGCCATGATGGGCCGGGTCACCAGCAAACATGGCCCACCGGTCAGTAGGCGCGGCCTCCTGTTGCTGAACCGCCTGTACAGCCTGGTCGGCATCAGCCAAGTACCTGGCAGCGGTAGAACCAGAGGCGAGCCGTTTGGCACGCTCCAAGTGCCTTCTGGCTTCCGCGAATTCGCGGCGCTGGGTATAGGCCACTGCTGCAGCATACTGCAGGCGGGCGTTTTGGGCTTTGTTGCGCACAGCTTGTTGCAGCCGGCTAAGTCCGGCCTCTGCCGAACAGAGCTGCCCAAGCGCATAGGCAACTGCCCAAGGCACATCTGGCTCGGAAGTAAGACGGTTGATAAGGATTGATATATTGCGGGGGCTGTCTGTCCTTCTTAAGTAATGGACAACTTCCGCAGTTAATTCGGGATGTTCGTCGCTGAGAGTTTCAATAAGTGCCGGCGCCGGGCGCTGATCGTTAGCTGCAACATAGCCCAGCCCTCGAGCAGCCACTATCTGCTGGCGTCCATCCCCTGAGCGCAACCAACTGTTTAACTCCCGTTTCATCCCACGTAGATATTGGGCAGCTAAATTGCGCACCTCGGGCTCATCGCAGTCAAGCCCTGCGGCAAGTGCAGGTATGAGACTTTCGTCGAGGTGATCCTCAATGTGCCGGTAAGCCACCAGCCGGACCTTGCGGTCCTCGTCAGTTAACAGAGAGCTGAGTACGGAGTACTTGGCTGCTTCCAACTCATCAGCACGAGAAAACCAATATTCTACCTCAAAATCGTGATGGACCGCACTGCGCAGGATCAGCTCCATCTCCTCGGGCGAAATACTAAGCTCCTGGCGGTGATCGTTAATGATATGTAGCTCTTCACTGCCCATTAGCAGGCCGAATTTCTGAAAGTTGTTAAGCTCCCGAGTAAGCAGGTCTTGGACGTCGCGCAGCTTCAGCTCCTCCTCCGACATCCATTCATCGACCTGCCGGATAAGCTGCTCATGGATTAGCTCATAGTTGCGCTTTTTGTCCTTGCCCAGCCCCCGTAACAGTCGGAAATCCACTAACTTGGCCATCACTCGCTCAACCGAGCGGGTATTTTGCCCTACTTCCCGCGCTATTCGTTCCAACGAACGCGCCGCCT
Organism: Candidatus Zipacnadia bacterium; assembly: GCA_029821255.1. Lineage (GTDB taxonomy): Bacteria > Armatimonadota > Zipacnadia > Zipacnadales > Zipacnadaceae > JALGTD01. The sequence continues at coordinate 3,310 of JALGTS010000027.1, read as the reverse complement.
TTAGTTCCGAAGAGACTGCCATCTGTTTGAGAATAGCCCGAGCTATCCGCCGTTCCAGCATAGGCAACTGACTCAGAGCATAGTCCAGGTATTCACCAAGTATCTTGGAAGCACCACCCAACTTCTCATAATCGCGTTGAGTGATAGTGTCTGAGCCGGCTGATTTCTCTTCATACAGCCGATCGCAGACGATCTGAAGCTCAACCGGTTCGACTCCTTCGCGGGCCAGATCTTCTACCAAGCGGTCGACCAATTTTCGCTCCACGTGCACGCCGAAGTTCTCCGCAGGTTGGACAATGGCCTGTTCGGCCTGCTGCTTGTCCAGCTTGTGCAGCCGATACAGATTCTCCATTATACCAGGGAACTTATCCCTAAGTTCATAAAGCTCACCAAGGTAGTCTTCGCGGATGCTCAATACCAGCCTGATGTTCTCCCCCACTACAGCCAGACATTGTTGGAGCTGCTGAATAGAACTATCGCGTACGGCGTCCCCCAGTTTGACGAAGAGTTCCTCGGCCTGATCCAGGAATACCACAATGCGCCGGGAGGAGACTGTAGCAAGTGTCGCGAGCAGAACAGCCAGCTCATCCGAATCAGCAACCTCGCCTATATCATAGTTCTCTTCCTCCGCTATCTCCAGCGCAGCTTGGCGGATGTTGGCTATGGGCTCGTCCTCGCAGCGAGCATAGATTGGCAGCCAAACCCCAACAGCATCCTGGTATTCCTCGTGACGGCCCAGCAGCCTCGCTATCACTCCGGCCTTGATAAGTGAGGTCTTACCGATGCCCGATCGCCCAAATAGTATGGTCAGACGATGTTGGCTGATGAGGTCTATGAGCTGTGAAATCTCTTGGTCTCGGCCAAAGAAGAAATCCGAATCCTCGGTATCAAAGTGATCCAGGAAGCGGTACGGCCCGCCTCGGAGCACAGTAAGGTCTCTGCGCTGGTGCCGGCTAGCGTGTTTGCGATACTGGAAGCGGTCGCGCAACCGGGCAAAGAAGTCATTAAATGAACCGGCCTCCCGCACCAGCAGATGGCGCTGGGACTGGCGCTGGCTCAGCCATCGGACTACCTTGGGTTGCAAGCTATGAAACTCCATACTAGCAGGACTCTCCAGTTTAAGCTGAGTGTACATCTGTTCATCGGCAGTAGGTACCTGGCGGTTAACCCAGAAGACTTTGCCGCCTTCGTTAGGCACAAAGTCCAGGAACGGCTCGTCGCGGTTGCTGTAAGCCGTACATATGCACATCACCCCGAAGGCCTCCCCAATGATCTCGCTTATAGGCTCCAGTTCTTGGCGGATTTCCTCGGGAGTCAGGGGCAAGCGTTTACTGGCTATATCACCGCCACATTTTACCACTACCACCCGCGAGGAGTCCTCCAGAGCTACCGATATCGTCTCCACATCATCAATGCCGGCAACCAACAGATGATAGTCGGTTTCTGGCTCCAGATGACGTGCGCTGAGCGCGTCTTCCAAGAGCCCATGAGGCTCCATGGTAAATATGGTCGGAAAGTAGCCATCCTGAATCAGCCGGGCCAATTGCAAGTGGCCTTCAGCCGGGCGGGCATCATTGAGTCTCTCCCGTAGTAGCTGACAACGCTGCGCCTGGTCGGGTACCCGGCGGGCAAATTCAGCCACTGCCGCTGGCCCACGCCGCTCGACCGGCAGATGTTGGAAGTCCTCGCCGATATGCTGGCGAGCTAAGTCCTCGAGAAGGAGGTAGACTTCGCGGTCTGCGGGGGGTATACGAACGGCACTCCCGATGAACAATACATGGCGGCCCAGCGTGTGCCGTCGCGACATAATGTGGTCGGCAATAGTTCCCAGCATTGGCATCAGCCGAGGCTAATTGTGAACAGTAAGCCTCAACAATATTGAAACCACTCCACCAGATCCTAAAGTGCTACCGCTGGGGAGAGTGGTCGACATTTGCACCTCAATGGTGGGCCTGGGCGGATTCGAACCACCGACCGATCGGTTATGAGCCGACTGCTCTGCCGCTGAGCTACAGGCCCAAAGACTAAGCGATTCTCTTTATCCGATGCCTATATTATACCCAATCGCCTTGTAGTATGCAACCAGATTGCTGCCTACAACTACGACAGATAGCACCCTCATTGACACCAACTCTATCACTTCTTATAATGCTACTGGAGCAGCCAAGCCCCATGTCTGCCACTGCGATGATTGTCAGGTGATTGCGAACGTTGCCGATTACAGTTACTCCTCTCGACAAAGCCGTAGAGCATTTCCACCAAGGCGGCTTCGTTGCCTTGTTGGATTCAGCCGACCGCGAAGGCGAAGCTGATCTATTACAGGCTGCCCAGTATGCGAGTGGAGAGAGCATAAATTTTATGCTCACCTATGCGCGGGGAATTGTTACTGTCGCTATGACCCCCCAACGATTGAGAGAACTGCAGATTCCCGTCTTAGAGCCGCAATTTGGTACTAAGAATATGCCGCGGTTTACTATGCCGGTAGACTACACGCTGGCAGTAACCACGGGGGTTTCGGCCTTTGATCGTGCCGCCACCATTCGGGCTCTGGCTGACTGGGACACTCGCCCAGAGGATTTCGCCCGCCCCGGTCATGTCTTCCCCTTAGCGGCAGCTGAGGAGGGCCTGGCAGATCGGGCCGGTCATACTGAGGGCGCTGTCACTTTAGCCCAACTGGCCGAGCTGCGCCCAGTAGTAGCGATGTGTGAGATAATGGCGCCGGACGGACATATGGCCGTAGGGGCAACCCTCCAGCAGTTCCTGAAAGTTCACAATGTACCGTTGGTGACCGTAGAACAGATCGCGCTGGCTGTGGGCGTGGAGTCAGTAGGTGCTGACGACTAAGCTGTTAGCAGGTCCCCACATTATTTCTATGCGCCTGACCCGGACTGTGGCGGGCCGGGCTGCTGGTTAGCGAAGTAAACCCCACCCAGCGTGATAGCAATACCGACGAGCTGCCAGCCGGTCGGCCGTTCGTGCAGGAAGACAACCGCCGCCACCAGCACAACGATTGGCATTAAATACTGGTAGAGGACCGTTCGGGAGGCCCCTTCGAGCTTGACACTGCGATACCACATAATCGACCCATACACAACCGCAAAGCAGATGGTGTAGGCCAGCAGCGCCCAGTGAAGCCCGGTAAGCTGTACCCAGGCCATGGCAGTGAGCGACCTTAATCCCGCTGGTATCAGAATGACGCTGCTGACAACCGTCGACACTGCTACGACGACCAGAGTACCATGTTTTTGCATAAGTGGCCGGGTTAGAATCATATAAAGGCCATACAGCACCGCCGATCCCAGCATTATCA
>JALGTS010000026.1 GCA_029821255.1 Candidatus Zipacnadia bacterium | reverse complement strand
CGATTCAGGAAATAGACAAGTCGGTTGACACGGCCACGGTCGGCGAGATGCTGGAGCTGGTCAAGTCGGAAGTCAGCCCGGAGGCGGTGCTGGAATTCGAGCGGGAGATCTGTATTGGCCTGTACTGCCCGCAGTGTGACGAACATGAGCCGGTATTTCGCTCGCTGGGCAAGCTGACCGAGGCGGAGGGGCGCTGCCCGCATTGCGGTGAGCTGCGCGAGCCGGAGCTGACCCACGCCATATATGGCGACGAGGACTACTTGGACAGAACGCTGGCGGATATGGGCCTGCCGCCGTATGATATTGTGATTGGTCGGGATGGGCTGGACATGGCAGCCTTCTTACTGGCCGCCGACCGGGAGCTTGCCCTGGGGTGTCTGGCTTGGTGATTCTGTCCCTAAGGACGATTGACCATGAATGATGAAAAGCCTGTTGAGAATAGCGGCAGTGACGAGACAAGAATCTCGCTGGAGCCTGTCACGCAAAATCGTGTAGGCTCACACCGAGAGATAGTGGTTATGGTAGCCGAATCGGTGCTGGACGAGGTGCGCCGTCACGGCCAGCAGGATACCACCCGCGAACAGGGCGGCATTCTGGTGGGGACGGTGGCCTCCAGTCAAGACAAGGTCTTCGTCAACGTGGAGGCGGCAATACCGGCGCCGCAGACCCGCGCCGAACGCACCAGCGTTACCTTCACGCACGATAGCTGGGCCCATATCAATCAAGTCAAAGATAGCAACTACCCTGAACAGGACATTGTGGGCTGGTATCACACCCACCCGGGTTTTGGGATATTTCTGTCCGACTATGACACCTTTATCCATCGCAACTTCTTCCCGGCAGCCTGGCAGGTGGCGCTGGTCCTTGATCCGCTTTCTGGCGAGTCTGGTTTCTTCATCTGGAAAGACAATGAAATCATCCCGCGTAAGCAGTACAATGTGTTCAGTCCGCTGGCAGCACCCGCCAAGCCGGCGGCAGCAGAGCCAGCACCTGCGCCGGCCCCGCTACCGGCGGATTTCGTAGCTCCGCCGATACCCCGATCAGCTAACATTCTTACAGTGGCAGCGCTGTTAGTGCTGGCCCTACAGATAGTTACCCTCCTGGCGCTTTTTAGGGGAGGAGCCAACGTGACCTATCGGCCGGTGGAGCAGCCGACCCAGTTGGCAGCGCAGGTCGGCAGGCTGGAACAACAGATTACCGAAACGCAGGCCAAAGTTGAGGAGTTGAGCAAAGGCCAGAAAGAGTCTGCCGAGGCTGCGCTCAGTAGTGCCGAGGCTGGTCCCGAGTATGTGTGGTATAAGGTTAAATATGGTGACAGCTTGTGGAAGATCGCCAAGCAGCACTATGGTGATGGCACAAAGTACACAATTATCGCCGCTGAGAACGGAATTGCACTTCCCCGAGCAATAATCAATCCCGGACAAAGACTGCGGTTGCCTAAGTTAGCGGAGGAGAGCCGTGGCGCCGATTGACGACAGTGCAGAACTGGAGATTGAGATCGAGCAAGCGCCCGCTGCCGAGTTAGTTGAAAGGCCTGACCCTACCGACGAGGAAGGGTGGTCCCTACTGAAGCTGGGACAGCCTGGCGGGCAGCAGCGTGTGTTTATGGCTTATGCTTGCTTAAAGCAGATGCTGGCTCATACCCAGCGCAATCTGGATACGGAAGTCGGTGGCATTCTCTTAGGACAAGTCTTCCGCAGTACCAAGGGACTGGTTACAGTCCTAACAGAGGCGATCGCGGCGGCCCGCACCGACGCGGGCCTGGGCCATGTGACCTTCTCACACGAGACCTGGGCCGAGTTGTACCAGTATCTGGAGTCGCTGGCTCCTGATGCGGATATTGTCGGCTGGTATCACACGCATCCCGGGTTCGGGGTCTTTTTCTCAAGCCAGGACCAATTTATCCAGGAGAATTTTTTTGGGGGGCCCGGGCAGGTCGGTATCGTGGTTGATCCTGTTGCAGACAGCTTGCTGCTGTTTGCATCTCACGAGGGCGAGGCAGCCGCCTGCAGCGGTCTTTGGGTGGCGAGCACTGAGGAAAATCTGGCAGCGGCACGCCAACTGGTGGCCAAACTTACTTATGGCAGGCAAAAAGCGCCCCGGCATGGATGGCTGGAGAGCTGGAGCTGCAGATTGCAGGCAGCATTAGGCCGCAAGCAAGCTGGCCAGCAGCCGGTGGCCAATAATGAGGAAGCTTAGATAGACTATGAATGCAAGACTACGCCGACTATATGCTGATTATCAACAAATTCGGAGTGAGTTCGCGGGGCATCCCTACATTGATGTCGAGCCGATACAGGGTAATCCGCCTGAGGTTTATCGGGTTACCTATCATGTAAAGGGCCTGGAGTTGGACGCGACTACCAACCGCCCACGGGTCAGAACCGAGCACGTGGCCACCATATATCTGCATCGCGACTACCCTCGGGAAAAGCCTAAGTGCGTGCTGGAGACCCCAATCTTCCATCCCAATTTCGGCTCATATATCTGCATTGACGACTATTGGGCGGCAGGAGAGACATTAGCCGATGTCATAATTCAGATTGGGCAGATGATCCAATACCAGAGCTACAACCCTAAAAGCCCACTGAATGCCGTAGCGGCTCGCTGGTGCCAGCAAAATGAGCACCTATTCCCCATCGGTGACGCTAACTTGTATCAGCCCGAGTTGGATATTGACTTGCTCGGCGATGGCACATTAGGCGAAGAGGAAATTGAAATAGAGCTGTTATAGTACCAACACTGAGTTGCGTTCAGCGGAGTATCGTAGCACACAGACGGAGTTGTGCCCAGTGCGTTGCCCTTACTGTCACGAAAATATTACAGTTCAGGGTCGTTTTTGCCCGAAGTGTGGTGAGCAGATATTCGGGCGACCGGTCGCGCGCCGCGGTGCAGGGCCAGCGCAGCAGGCCGCTACACCCAGTTCGTGGCAGACTCCTTCTCCCCAGGCCGATGGCGATGTCATTGAGATTGAGTTGGAAGACACCGCTGGAGCTGTCAAAGCTCCAGATAGCACCGTCGGCCAGATCTGTCCGTTCTGCCGTTTTCCCATCAAGGCTGGTGAAGAGGTGATCACCTGCCCGGACTGTCAGGCGGTATTGCACGCCGACTGCTGGCGCGAAAATGGTGGCTGCACCACCTATGGCTGTGCCAGCTCACCCCAGGCCGTGGCGGCGCGGCGAGCCACGGGGCAGACGGTAAGAGGCTGGTCCCGATTTGACCATACTGCGCCGGGGACAATGCCACTGCCGTTGGGAGCTCGCGACCTTGTGGAAGCCGAGTTCGAGGGCCAGAGCACTAATGTACTGCTGTTCACCATCCTGCAAATCTTCTTCTGTGGGGGCTTTTTGTCCATTATCACTTTGGCCTGGAGCATATCGTTGCTCTCCCAGATCAAGCGATTGGAGCTGCATGTAGGCAGCGGCTGGACCAAGGCGCTTGTTGCTGCCATTATCAGTGGGATAATGACCCTGCTGTGGTTTGGCTATTTTGTCTTTGCACTGGTCGCTGCCAGTTAATTGCACCATTCTGCCACAGGGGCGTACTATCCGTGTGCACAGAAGAGTCCAAAATCGAAGTCAGCTCAACTCCGTCTCCGAGGCGAGTTATGCGGCCGCGGCCGGGGCCGCCGCTTGCTGTAGTCGGTGAGGTAGGCACCCCTGCTGGGGAGCCGGAGATCTTCCTTCATTTAGAAGCTATTGAGACAATAGTTGATTCATTGCCTGGCCAAGCGCACCTGGAGGTAGGAGGCCTATTGGTCGGCAGGGAGTGTGAGGACGATGCAGGTATCTATCTGCTGATAGCTGGTGCGGTTCCAGCCCGGCAGGCTGAGAGCACTTCGGTGTCGATAACTTTTACTCACCAGACCTGGAACCAGTTGTCCACTGAAAAAGCCAGCCGCTATCCGGACCAAGCCATCGTCGGCTGGTATCACACCCATCCGGGGCTGGGCGTGTTTCTTTCCGAACGCGATCTATTCATCCATCGCAATTTCTTTGCTGATACCAGCCATGTGGCAGTGGTAGTTGACCCCACCGAGTTTGCCTGGGCTATATTCTATTGGCAGGAGTCAGACTTGGTGGCCGCACCTGGCTGTTACATATACGGAGAGCTGACCGGAAAATATCAGCGGCTGTCTGAACTACTACCCCGTTATCAGGCTACCGCAACTTAGTGAGTTCCCAGGGTTCTGCTGGGGCAGCGCAGGCTATCTTGAGCCATCTTTAGGCCCGTCTGACTTATCGTGAAGGTCTGACCTCCCACCGGGGGGAAAGAGTTAAACAATGGTGTACGTATTTATAACTGAGGGGGAAAGGATATCAAAATGAAGATTGCCAGGTATCTACCGATAATCATTGCCTTGCTGATGAGTGGTGCAGTATGGGCACAGGAAGAGCCAGCGCCACCTGCCAGCGAAGAATCGCCGGCTGAGCAGCCGCAAGCGGCTGCCAAAGAGGTAGTAACAGTGCAGACCATCACATCGTACCTGGACCGGATGAACTACGTCTACAAAGTAGAGAAGTCGGTAAAGGTGCCCGAGATTGAGCTGCTTATGCGCGGGGACAATGGCAACTACGAGCTGCGCATATTCATTGACGACCCACGCAAGGTCGTCTACATGTGCATCAATCGGCTGATGACCGTGCCTCGGTCCCACCCGCGTAAGAGTGTTGTCCTCCAGAGGTTGATGGAACTTAACTGGGAGCTTCTAATCGGCAAGTATGAGTGGGACAAAAGTGACGGGGAGGTGCGACTCTCCTACACGTTCAGCACGGAAAATGGCCTGGGCTATGAAGCCTTCGCAGCCTGCTTTCAGCTTCTGGTGCTGACCGCCGATCGCGACTACCCCAAGCTGATGAGACTGATGTGGGCTCCGGAGGAAAAGCCAGCCCCCGCAGCAGCTGCCGAGGGTAAGCCCGAAGAGGGGCCCAAAGAGAAGGTCACCGCACCCAAAGAAGAGCCTCCTGGAAAAGAAGAGACTCCCTCCAAGGAAGAGGCGCTGTCCAAGCCAGAAGCTCCGGCCAAGGAAGATGTGGTACCCAAGCAAGAGGCTTCACCTAAACCTAAAGAAGAAGCTCCCTCTAAAGAAGAGACTTCACCTAACGAAGAAGCCCCCTCCGGGGAAGAAACTGAGCCACAATAAGTGATTCTATCTATTATGACTACGCCAAGCGGCTCGGAAAAACTGTGGGGCGGGCGGTTTTCGGACGATTTGGCTGATCTGGCCGTGCAGTTCAGTGAATCTACACAGGCCGACCGCCGTATGATTGCCGAAGACATCTGGGGCAGCCAAGCCCACAGTATAATGTTAGGAGCCTGTGGGATTATCAGCCAAGCCGACCTGCGGGTGATACTAAGCGGGCTGGCCCAGATTCGCCAGCAATTTGCCGACGGGCAGTTTGATCTGGACCCGCAGCTTGAAGACGTCCATATGAATGTAGAAAACCGTCTGCGCAAGCTCGTGGATCCCGAGGTAGCTGGCCGGCTGCACACGGCGCGCTCCCGCAACGACCAGGTAGTCACTGACGCCCGTATGCACCTGCGCAGCAGACTGTTGACCCTGCGCCAGACTCTGGCCGACCTCCAACAGACTCTGCTGGATCGGGGCGCAGAACACCTCGCGACGGTGATGCCTGGCTACACCCACACTCAGCACGCCCAGCCCATTTCAGTGGCCTTCTGGCTGTCGAGTTATGCCTGGGCACTACAGCGTGACCAACAGCGACTCGCTCAGACATACGAGCGCGTGAACCGCTGCCCGCTGGGCGCCTGTGCCCTGGCCGGGACATCCTTTCCCATTGACCGGCAGATGACGGCCCGTCTGCTGGGATTCGCTGGCGTTATGGAGCACGCCCTGGATGCAGTTGGCTCCCGTGACTTTGTCGCGGAGAGCCTGGCGGATCTAGCCATAGTCGCTAGCAACCTGTCCCGTCTGGCCGAGGAACTGGTGCTCTTTTCTACCCATGAATTCGGCATGATTGAGATTGATGACGCCTATGCCACTGGCAGTTCCATAATGCCGCAGAAAAAGAATCCCGGCATGGCGGAGTTGACCCGGGCTAAAACTGGTCTGGCCTACGGCCGGCTGATGCAGGCACTGACGATGATAAAAGCCCTCCCCTCCGGCTACAATCGCGACCTGCAGGAAGATAAGCCCCCTCTGTGGGAGTCGCTTGACTCCGTAGAAAGCTGTGTGCGGATAATCACAGCAGTAATCAGCACGCTGAAGCTACGTCCGGAGCGGATGGCTGAGCTGGTCAAAAGCAATTATGCAGCAGCCACCGAACTGGCCAACTTTCTGGTGCGCGAGTGTAATCTGCCGTTTCGTGACTGTCATCGTATCGTCGGCCAGATCGTCAGTACACTACTGAAGGAGCAGCGCCCGCTTACTGACTACAGGCGCGTCAGCGAATTGCTGGCAGAGGCCGGTCAGCAGATCAGCGAGCAGCAGCTTGCGGAGGTGCTGGATGCTCAGGCTGTGCTGCGCCGCCAGGTGAGCCAAGGGAGTACCGGTGTGGAGGCAACTGCGGCAACGATTGAGAAATTACGCCAGGCAATAGAAGAGAGCCGCAATGAGATTGCTGCTGCGCACCAAGCACTCACCCAGGCCCGTCAACGGACGGAACAGATAATCCAGCATATCCTGCAAGGTGGAGAGCTGGCGGACCTGAAGCTTTAGACAACTATGGTATCCTTCGTTGATGAGACTGCTGGTATGTATGCCCAGCCCACCCAGCTAATTCGGCACGAGCAGGTTGCCCCCGGTTATCATCTGCTTGAATTTGACTGCCCACAGATAGCAGCAGCGGCGCGACCCGGGCAGTTTGTTCATATTCGGGTTACCTCCAGTTGGGAACCGCTGCTGCGCCGGCCCTTCAGCGTAATGGGCACAAATAAAGAGGAGGGCAGTTTTCAGGTGCTGATGCGCACTGTTGGAGAGGGCACACAGATACTGGCCGAAGCTCAGTCCGGCACTGAGTTCAATATTATGGGGCCGCTGGGCAACGGATTTGCGCTGCCTGGCCCTGAAGGCGAAGTCATCCTTGTTGCTGGCGGCATCGGAGTAGCACCACTAATCTTTCTGGCTACAGCTCTGCACGAACCCAACAATTACCGCTATGTCCGGGGGCTCTTCGGAGCCCGCACCGAGGACGATTTGTGCTGCTGGCTGGAATTTTCGGGTGCTTGCGATGAGTTCAACGGCATCACGGAGGACGGCAGCGTTGGCGAACAAGGGTTGGTGACCGACTTTCTCCCGCCCCAGCTTGAGCGAGGCGCTGGCTGCCTGTATGCCTGCGGACCTGCTCTGATGTTAGCTGAGGTGGCTAAACAGTGCCAGGACGCCGAAATCCCTTGTTACGTCTCTGTGGAGCAGCAGATGGGCTGTGGCGTGGGTGCTTGCCTGGGCTGTGTAATACCAATCCACGCTTCTGGTACTCAGCGCTATCAGCGCGTGTGCAAAGATGGCCCCGTCTTTGATGCTCAGATAGTCGACTGGGAGGCGATTCGCCGTGGCTGCACCCCAGGTTGATCTGAGCGTAGAGTTGGCGGGCTTGAGCCTGGCTAATCCTGTCTTGGTTGCTTCGGGGACCTTCGGCTACGGGACAGAATATGCCGACCTGGTAAATATCAGCCGACTGGGCGGAATCTGTACTAAAACAGTTACGCTGGAGCCACGCGCCGGTAATCCGCCCCCGCGGATATGCGAGACGCCGGCAGGGATGCTCAACGCCATCGGGCTACAGAACCCTGGTGTTGACGTCTTTATCAGCGAGAAGATGCCGGCGTTACGCGAATTGGGCGTGCCTATCATTGTCAATATCGCTGGCGAGTCGGTGGCCGACTATGTTAGCCTGGCCGAGCGACTCAGTGATTGCGCCGACATCGCAGCACTGGAACTGAACCTATCCTGCCCTAATGTCAAACGTGGTGGAATGGAGTTTGGCATTCGCAGTGAGTTGACCAAGCAGGTAGTTGCGGCGGTACGCGAGGTCACCAAACTGCCGTTGATCGCTAAGCTTTCTCCCAATGTCACCAACATTGTCGGCATTGGAGAAGCAGCTCGTGACGGCGGGGCCGATGCCCTTTCTCTGATCAATACGCTGCTGGCCATGAGCATTGATATTGATCGGTGCCGACCGCTGTTGGCCAATGTAACCGGCGGCTTAAGTGGACCAGCTATCCGGCCGGTGGCGGTGCGCATGGTCTGGGAAGTGGCACAGGCGGTGGATCTCCCAATTATTGGTATGGGCGGGATTACCAGTGCAGCGGATGCCCTTGAGTTCATTATGGCCGGAGCAACAGCAGTCGCAGTGGGCACAGCTAACTTTGTCGAGCCTACTGTCGCTGAGCGCATCATCAATGACCTGGAGAGTTTCTGTCAACAGACAGGGGTAGCTCATGTAGCTGATTTGATTGGTGCAGCCCATAGTAGCTCCGATGCCGGAGGGTTGCCATGATACTCAAGCAGTTACCCCCCGTCGGCATCTCTGTCGCCGACTACGAGTATATAGAAGCAACTTGTCGCAAAGTGCTCGCTGGGGTACGCCATAGTGCTGATGACGGCACACCGCTGTACTTCCCCGGCGGTTCCTATGAGGCTTGCTGGACCAGAGACTTTTGTTATATGGTTGAAGGCGCAGGCAAGCTCATACCTGCCGAGGAGATTGTGGCAGGGATTGACTATCTGCTGGCAAGGCAGCGAGAGGATGGCGTGATGCCGGACCGAGTGGCCCCAGACGGGACACCAACATACCTGGTCCTCGGCGACGAGCCCCCGACGGATAATGCCCAGTTTATGGTGAAGCTAATTGCCGCCTATGTGGAATTGACCGGCGACTATCAGATCTTCTTGCAACGGCGCGATCAGTTGTACAATGCTATGGAGCAGGTTCCCCGCACAGACGATGGCCTGGTCAGGATTGATCGCAACCATCCTCATTCGTCTTACGGCTTCACCGACACCGT
>JALGTS010000025.1 GCA_029821255.1 Candidatus Zipacnadia bacterium | reverse complement strand
CAGGTCGTGAATCCGTGAGCCGCTGGTGCCGGTGTAGCGGACGCCGTTCAAGGCCACCGAACTGAGATCTATCTTCCCCATCGTGCCCCGCTGCATCCCGGCGAAGAAATTAACCACGCCACCGTCGGCTACGTATTGCGCTGCCTGCACCGCCAGCGGAGCAACCGGCACCATCACTACAACATCGTTGAAGCCGTCAGGAGCAATCTCGCGCAAGCGCTGGTCAAAGGCCTCCGGACCCAGCTCATCCGGATTCAAGCAGATCAGTTGCTTGCCCCTCTTCTCGGCGACAGAGGTAAACCGTTCTTCAGCCACAGCCAGCCGAGCCGCCGCAATATCAGTAGCCACCACCACCTGGGGGCCATCGCTACTCTCCAGAGCCAACTGGACGTGCATCTGGCCCATCGGTCCACCCCCGCCGACAATGAGAACCTTGCCCCCGGCAGCCAGGCGCGGGTTACGGCTGGAGCGGTAAGCCTCGGAGATATCAGGGCCGCGGCAACCCAGATAGCGGATGTAGTCATAATGGATCCGGCCCAGGTCAATCTCGACTGCCCGGGTAAGTGGTTTATCGGTTACCAGCACCAGCGCGCCTTCGCGCCCCAGAGCAGCGGAGCCAGCTTCAACCAGCTCCGGTTCCGGCTGGCCTAGCAAGATTATGTCATTAAAGCCACCAGGAGCCACTTCCTTTTTCACGCTCTCTACCACACCGGCTTCAGCGATAGGCACCTCCCGAAGCTGCGCCTCCCACTTCTGAGCTACTGCCGCCAGCTCTTCGCGAAGCTGCTCAGATATTCCCGTGTAGAGTATCTGATCTGGCCCCTGCTGTTGCTGAGCCAAAGCTCCCAAAGAGTAGGCCTCGGATTGTCCACTGCCAATAAACCAAGCTACTCCACCAGCAGCAAGCTGGCGGCGGAAGTCAGTATGATAAGCATGAATGACACAGGCCCACGGCCCCGACAGCGCCGTCTCGGCATAGCCGGTCTCTGGTTGGACAGGAATGAGATACAGCCCCTCGTCACCTTCCAGTATCTCCTTGCCCAACAGCACGTACTGCTCAAATGCACCGGGCAGCATATATCCAAAAGCCAGGTTAACACCCTGATAGAAGATATCCGCCTGCACCACAAAGCGATCGCCCACGCTGAACTTATCAGTAATCTCATTGCCGACCTTGACAATGGTCAGAGCCGCTTCGTGGCCGGGAATAATGGGATTGGTCGCGAGGTCACGACCGTACAGGCGGGGGTGCTCACCGCCCAACCGCAGTATCTTCACATCGCTGAAGCATAGGCCGGCGGCATCCACCCGTGCCAACAGCTCGCGGGGGCCAGGCTGAGGAACTGGCACTTCTACCGGCTGCCCGTCACGGCCGAAGTTTTCCAATCCTGCGCCGAAGACCTGCCAGGCCTGCATAGTCTCGGGAATGTCTTGTTCACCCGAGCGATAACGTCCCATAAAGTTGCTCATATCACATTCTCCCCAGGCAAACGCCAACAGCACACCTTAGCCCGGTTAGTGCTTGGTAATTACCAGACCGATGACGGGCCGATCCAGGCCGGAATAGCCGAAGTAGCCCAGCAAGATCCATTCTTGATCCTCGCCGTATTCCTCCGTGCTCTCACCTAGTCCGCTCAGGGCCAAGCCCGCATTGACCTGCATCCCGTCATATTCGGTTACCAGAGTCAGCCCGCCGGTTACCGGCACCGATAGTCCCCCGAAAGGATTGCTGCCAAACCGCCCGCCCCCCCAACCGATGGTCAAGTAGCTGTCGCCGAATATGTCACAAGGCCGGGTGGCCACAGCGTAGATTGAGCGCGCACCATAAGGACTGCCCACGTAGTCCTGGCGCTGATTGAGGATGTCCTGGACGCCAACAGCCAAGGCCCAATTCCGCTGGCCGCCGTCAATCAGTTGGTACTGAAAGTTATAGGCCTCGGCGATGTCAGTACCCGTGGCCATCCAGGATCCATATATTCCGTGCCCAGGACTCCCAATGCCCAAGCCAATAAATGCCGTGCCATTGATATCTTTTCCCCCAAAGCCAATCTCCACCCTACCGGTATTGCTGCCACTATTGCCGCCAATTACCCAATTGCCAGCGGTTGTGGTGTAGGCGACCGGAACATTCTGCTGCAGCGCGCCATCAAAGCCGACTTGGCCAGTGGGGCTGACGCCGAACATATTGCCCGGCAGACTTGAGGAATGCCGAAACTGATAGAACTCCTTCCAGTCAAGATCAGCCTGGAGCGGGCTAACCACCACGATGCCCAGCAGCATGACTACTGCAAGCAAATAGCATTGGATCTGTCCCCTATCACTGACATATCGTACCGGTGGCAACCTTTTCATCACGCAGCCTCCTTATGCCGTTGCTATTCATTCACAGCTAATATCGTTGAAGCTGCACCCCACAGTCCTTCCCGTCAGCAAGACCGCTTGCCCCCCTACGACAACCTCTCCTCTAAATGGGCAAGCCGCTCTTCCAGCCGGGCCTGGCGCAGCGCATTGGTCAAATCGCCACGGGTCCGCTCAAGCATTCCACGTAGCGCATCGGCCCGTCCCCGGAGGCCGTAGCTGATCGCATTGGGATAATCAAAGCTCATAATGGCATGATATATCACGCTCATCGCTTCCAGATATGCCTCGGCCTGCCCCGGGTAGCCTTCGCGGATCAAGTCAAGAATATGGCGGCGGAGTTCTCCACCCACCTCTGCCAGGCCATTAAGCCACGGCGCATAATCGATTTTGAGCTCTTCAGGAGTGGGCAAAGGTTGCCCGCTTATCAGGGCACAGGTGATCGCTGCCTCAGCGTATTCCTTTTCGGCATCGCCCACAAATCCCCCATAACGCAAAGCGGGCTGATCGCTGAGTGCGCTCACCATCTCCGCAACGGCCTGGCGAATCTCCTCCAGGAGCTGTTGGGCCTGCTGGGACTGCTTTCTATGGATGCTCCTGATGCAACTGGAAGCCAGGCGTATGACCTCCCGAGATAAGTTATAGGCCTTTTCACGAGCCTTATCTTGCCGGTCCAAATGCGCCCGGATTCGCTCGCAGATTTCAGTTAAGCCGCTTAGAATGATAATTCACCTCACCGAAGTTGCTCTTCAGCCAGTTGCGCACCGCGTTGCAAGGCAGCGATATTTGTGGGGATATAGTCGTGATGGCGCTTGGGGAGCACCCGATAGAGCGCCTGCTCAACAACCCGAAGCTCCACCACCCCACTAACCTGCACATATGCGCCTAGTAACGCCATATTTGCAGCCCGCTCACTGCCTACCTGCGCTGCAATATCAGTGCCAGCAATGGCTACCAGCTTGATATCGTCCCGATTGACCTCGCCACTGGCAAGCGAGGTATTGATGACCGCCAAACCGTTAGAGTGTATTCTACCCAGATGGTTAGCGACGGCAATTCCATCCATCAAAATCATCCCTTGCGGGCGCCCTACTACCGGGCTGCCTACCTCACCGTCGGCAATCACCAGAGTACAGGTGGCCCGACCTCCGCGCACTTCCGGACTGTACAGCGGGAACCACGACAACTCCAGACCTGCTTCCAGAGCTGCCTGAGCCAGAAGTTGGCCAGCTAACAGCACACCTTGCCCACCCATACCTGCCATAAAGACTTCTTGCCGCATCAACATCGCCTTCTCTGGATCGGTACGACAGGCGTCTGGCCTGTCATTTGCTCAATTGCAGTCTCTGAACAGGCCTCCCGGCCTGTTGTACCGACAATTAAAGATTCTTCCCCGCTTATTCGCCTGCTGCCAGTTTATCCACGAATACCTTCAACGGATATTGATTAAGCATAACCTCTTCAATCCACTGCAGAGCTTCCAGCGGCTTCATATGCCACCAGGTCGGACAACTGCTGACCAGCTCCACCAGCGAGAAGCCTATGCCTTCCATCTGCGCCTGGAAGGCCTTCTTTAAACTCCTTTTGGCCTGACGCACCCGCTTGGGGCTGGTCATCGTCTCCCGTGCCAGATAAGCCACACCGGGAATTTGGGCCAGCAATTCACAGATATTAAGTGGATAGCCGCCTTGCTCAAGACTACGGCCCAGGGGGGTGGTGGTAGTCTTCTGCCCCATCAGCGTGGTAGGAGCCATCTGCCCCTGTGTCATCCCGAACACTGCATTATTTATGAAAACTACCGTGAAGTTCTCAGCCCGGGCCGCTGCGTGCACTACCTCGGCAAGGCCGATAGCAGCCAGGTCCCCGTCGCCCTGATAGGTAAAGACTATCGCATCCGGCTGACAGCGTTTGATGCCAGTGGCTACTGCCGGACCTCGCCCATGGGCAGCCTGCACCGCGTCGGTATCAAAATATTCATAGGCGTACACAGAGCAGCCCACCGTGGCAATAGCTATCGTCCGATCCTTGATATCCAGTTCATCGAGCACCTCGGCCACCAGACGGTGAGCAATGCCATGAGTACAGCCTGGGCAATAGCGCATCGGAACATCGGTAAGGCTTCGCGGCCGGGTGTAGACTGCCTTTAGCGCCTCCGTCGTGTCCAAAACAACAATCTCCTCTCAATGAGTTCAACCGATCCGTACGAACCTTGTTGGTTGGATAAATCTTTCAGTTGAAGTATGCTCGGTACTTTTCCAGCGCTTGGCAAATTGCTTCAATGTTCTCCAAGGGCACATCAGGACCACACTCCGCCGTTAACCACAAGCCCCCCTGTGGGGTGCCTAACTTCTCGACACACTCGCGTACGTGAGCATCAATGTCCGCCGGCGTACAGAACGGGAACATCTGGCGATCTAAATCAAGGTTCACGCACACCTTCCCCTTGCACTCCTCCACGAGCTGGTCCAACCCGTTAGCCCCGACCTGAGGATTAAGCACATTGACCCCACAGTCAATCAGGTCCTTAATGATAGGCACGATATGCCCGTCGGTATGCATGTACACCGATGTGCCAGCCTCGTGGCACAAACCATATATTGCTGCGAAGCACGGCTTCATATACTTGCGCCATTTGGCCGGACTAATAGGTAGCCTATCCTGCAAGCCCAAGTCATCACCAAAATAAGCAATTTCAGGCGGATCTTCCAGCATCGCCCTGGTTTCGCCAAGATTGTACTCCAACACAATATCAATAAGCATCTGCAACTCAGGTGGTTCTTCCGCGAAGTCAACCATTATCTCTTCAAAGCCACGCAAGTCAGCAAGACGCAACCACATAAACCCATGGGGCAAGCCAGCACCGGGAGGAGGTGGCTTAAGCGTGTGAACTGCCTCTCGAGTCGGTACGGGATGGCCGGTAACAATAGCGTCACAGCCTTCTCGTATATTGCTCCACACACAGCCCCATTCGTCTATATACTGACCCTTGCGATACCTCCCGTGGACTTCGTCATAATTGCGGACCTCTTCAGCTCGCTCACCAAATATCACAGGATGGCGGGCGACCAGCTCATCAAGTGCCTCGCGATACTTGATCCACGTTGCAGGCAGCAGGCTGACGGCTACCGGGATATACTCCGGATAGTCAAACTGCATCGCCTTGATGCGATCTTCTCCGACTCCCATAACGCTGTTCAAATGACCTTTCTATCTAAGGCTTATTATTCTAAGTCCCGCAGCCAACCAAGCATAGCTAACTAACTGCTTCGGTAACGCGTGTTATCTTTCAAGCCATTGCCACAATCCGCTCGGCAACCTCTTCGGGGGTCACCAGCATCCCGCCGGTACGGCCGAAGAACTCCACTGGGCAAACCCCTTCAACAGCCAGGCGAACATCTTCAATAAATTGGCCCAGTGACAGCTCCACCACCAACACCTTCTTCACCTTCTGGGCCCAGTGAGCAATGATCTGCGAAGGGAAGGGGAAAAGACTAATAGGCCGAATCAGCCGGCAGGCGACGCCTGCCTCAGCAGCGTGCTCAATGGCGGTCTGACAGATCCGTGCCGAGACTCCGTAGGCACAGACCAGTATCTCTGGCTTGCCGGCCCCGTGCTCAGTCCAGCGCAGCTCGTTTTGGGCTGCCTGCTGGTACCGTCGCTGAATGCGCAGGTTCACCTCTTCCATCACCAGCGGGTCAGTCCATAGCGAATTGACGATATTGCGCTGGCGGCCTGTCTGGTCTCCCCCCACTGCCCACGGAGGCTTTTCTTCGGGGGGATCGCGGCGCTCGCGCAGTACACACGGCTCACGCATACCGGCCAGGACGGCATCAGCTAAGATCATCACTGGATTACGGTACTTCTGTGCGATCGGAAATGCCTCACCGGTCAGGTCATAGATCTCCTGGACACTGGCGGGCGCAAAAGTCAGGCAGCGCCCATCCCCGTGGCCTGCTCCCCGTGTCGCTAACCAGTAATCGGACTGAGCAGGCGCGATATTGCCCAGTCCCGGTCCACCCCGCACCATATCCACCAGCACGCAGGGTAACTCCGCACCGATCATATAAGAAAGCCCTTCCTGCATCAGGGAAATCCCCGGCGATGAGGAGGTGGTCATCGCCCAGGCACCAGTGGAGGCCGCACCATACAACATATTGATAGCGGCCACTTCACTTTCAGCTTGAACGTAGACGCCGCCGATTGGCGGCAGGTGTTCCGACATATACTCAGGGATCTTATTCTGCGGAGTAATCGGATAGCCGAAGAAATAGCGACACCCGCCCGCAATTGCTCCCTCAGCGGCTGCCTCGTTGCCCGTAATAAGCTGACGCTTAGGCATTGACTTCCGCCTCCGCCTTCACGCGGTAGATTTCAATACAGACATCCGGGCACATCAGCGCACACATCTGGCAGCCGGTGCAAGCTTCCTCACTGATTATACAAGCCGGGTGGTATCCTGCCTGGTTCATAGCCGAACTCAGCTTGATATTATCTTGGGGACAGAACTCCACACACAAACCACAGCCCTTGCAGCGCTGCTGGTCAATAACTACACGGAACATAGGATCTCCTGACCTTACTATACGAACAGATAGCCAACGTTGTCGCAAACAGATCGTCTCACGTTCACCGACCACTTGCCCAAGCGCCTTCTCCGAAGGCCGCTATCAAATTTCTTAGTTATCAACTATCTCCAGCACCCGCGCCGGTTCGTCAATGGTCAATGTGCTCCCGCTGGCAGATACGGGGGTCGGCTACCGCTCCAGGCCCCAGCGTAGTTTGGTACGTAGCCTCTCGAAGAAAGAGCCTCGGTCAAGGCACACCAGTTGGGCCCGGCAGGGTGCCTTTTGGATCACTATCAGGTCTTCAGAGGTGATCTCTACATCTTCCTGGCCATCCACACTCAGCCGGGCGGCCACCGGCTTGTCATACCGCCGCTGGACTTTGACGGTGACTACCGAATCATCGTCCACGATGAGGGGCCGCAAATACAGAGTGTGAGGGCAGATGGGATTGATAATAAAACAGTCCAAGTGTGGGTCAACCAGGGGCCCACCCGCCGATAGGCTGTAGGCAGTGGAGCCAGTGGGTGTAGCCACAATCAGGCCATCCGCTGGATATGCAGCCACTCGTTCGCTGTTGACGTGAGTATCCAATCGCACCATCGGCTCGGGGTAGACCCGGCAGATAACTACGTCGTTGAGCGCGAACCATCGCCTGCTGACCTCGGCATCTCGTTGCACTTCCACAGTCAACATCAGCCGCTGCTGGATATGATACTCACCAGCCAGCAACTGATCTATACGGTCGAGCACCACCGCTGGCTGCACCGCCGCCAGAAACCCAAAACTTCCCAAGTCAACGCCCAGCAACGGGACTTGCGCCGGCCCGGCCAGCCGTGCTACCCTCAGCAGCAGCCCATCGCCGCCCATCACCATTATCATATCGGCCCGGGCCACCAGCTCTTTGCGCGGAAGCTGTTCGTACTGACCCGCACAGTTCTGAGCGGTACTCGGGTCCAACAAGACCTTAACTTCAGCTTCGCGCAGCTTAGCAATCAGCAGTTCAGCAAACTCCCGCGTCTCCGGGTTCTGCTGACCGCTGACCAGCCCTACTGTCTTGAGCTTTGTATGCTCCGCCGGCAGACTCATTAACTGGGCTCTGCCTCCTCTTTGGGCTGAAGCTGCTCCAGATTCTCCTTAGCCGGCTGATAATCTGGGTTGATCCGGAGCGCTCGCTCGTATTGCTGGCGGGCCTCGTCCAGCTTACCCTGACGCTGATAAGCTGCGCCCAGGTTATTGATGGCATAGATATACTGGGGATCGCTCTGCAGAGCTGCTTTGAAATGGACTATGGCCTCGGTAACATCTTGCCGATCCAGGAATATCAGACCGATATTGTTGTGAGCCTCAGCATTGTCAGGCTCCAGCTTCAGCACTTGGAGATATTCGGCCAATGCTTCCGACTTCTTGCCTCGGTCGTAGTAGGCATTGGCCAGGGCCAGATGCACCCGTGGGCTGTTGGGAAATCTCTTGACGGCTGTTTGCCACTGCGCCAGCGCCTCTTCATCTTTTCCCGCCTTAGCCAGCGACCAGGCCAGATATAAATACGAAACTTCTCGCCGAGGCTGATGCTTGATAGCTTCGCGAAACGCCGTGATAGCCGGTTCGTATTTGCCTTGTTGGTACTGCACCCAGCCCAGGTTAATCAAACAGTTGACATTGTCAGCCTCCAGACCCAGCGCCTTCTGGTATGCTGCCTCGGCCTCTGCATACTGCTGCTGAGCAGCCAGAGCCAGGCCCAGATTATACTGTGCAACAAAGTCATCGGGAGTAGCCTGGGCAGCTTGTTTCAGATGACTGACTGCCTGCTCGTAGCGCTGAGTATTGTACAACGCCGTGCCCAACCCCAGGTGAGCGTCTACTAAGCTTGCATCCACAGCCAGTGCTGCTTGATAGGCCTCTATGGCCGCCTGGTTATTGCCCGATTGGAGGTACAACGAGCCAAGCGTCGTCAACACGGCTGCATTTTGTGGCTGGAGTCGGCGCGCCGCCTCGTACTCGCGAATCGCTTTGGCCGTCTCCCCAGCTTTTTGCAGGGCATAACCGAAGTTTATATGCGCTTCTGGATCGTTAGGATTTACCTCAAGGGCACG
>JALGTS010000024.1 GCA_029821255.1 Candidatus Zipacnadia bacterium | reverse complement strand
CTGCTCCAGAGCATTATCGCCCAGATACATCAAGAAGGGATCGTCACCCAGAAAGTCACGGGCGCACCTGACCGCATGAGCCAGCCCCAGCGGTTCGGGCTGAACCAGATAGGTAGCACTCATCCCCCAGGCAGCGCCATCTGCTACAAACTCGCGGATAGCCTCTTCCCGAGGCGGTGTTATCACACCAACCTGCTCAATGCCAGCTTCGCTGAGCGCCTCCAGTATCCATCCCAAAAGCGGCTGGCCAGCCACGCTCATTAGATGTTTAGGCACCGAGAAGCTCAGGGGGCGCAGGCGCGTGCCCTCACCAGCACACAGGACTATGGCCTTGCGGACCGCCATTGTATATCACCTCACTGATTCGGTGTCTCGGCCCGGTTATAACTTCATTGCCGCACGGACCTCTTCCATGGTCGCCGCGGCCACCTGCCGGGCCTGCTGCGCTCCCCTAGCCAGCACATCCCGTACCAAATCGCGGTCAGCCTCTAACTCGCGGCGCCGCTCCATCACCGGAGCCAGCGCCTCCAGCAACTTTTCGGTAACCTCCGCCTTACAATCCACGCAACCCAACTCACCAGTTGCACAGGCCTCTTTTATCGCCTCAATCCGCTCTTTGCTGTTATACATACCCTGAAAGACGAACACCGGGCACTCCTCGGGATGCCCGGCGTCGCCCTGATATATCTTGCTCGGATCGGTGAACATCTTGCGAATCTTCTGCTCGATCTCCTCAGGCTTGTCAGCCAGATCTATGGTGTTGCCATACGACTTGCTCATCTTTCGCCCATCAGTGCCGGGCACGAGGGCAAATTCGCTGAACATCGCCTGCGGTTCGGGAAAGACCTCCCCATAGAAATTATTGAAGCGGCGCGCGATCTCGCGGGTAAGCTCCAGGTGGGGTAACTGGTCTTTGCCGATAGGAACGGTGTTGGCCTTGTAGATGATGATATCAGCCGCCTGCAGAACCGGATAACCTAAGAAGCCGTAGCCGGCAGTTTTCTCTTCGCCAATCTGATCCCTCTGTTCCTTGTATGTCGGGCACCGCTCCAGCCACGAAACCGGCGTGACCATTGACAGCAGCAGGTGTAACTCGGCATGCTCTTTGACATCAGACTGGACAAATAGCACACTGCGCTGCGGGTCCAGGCCGGCAGCCAACCAATCAATGGCCACCTGCTCAATATTCTCGCGCAACATGCTGGTGTCTTCAAACCCAGTGGTCAGCGCATGCCAGTCGGCAATTTCAAAGAAGCACTCATAATCGTCCTGCAGACTGGCCCAGGTGCGCAGAGTCCCCTCCAAATGCCCCAAATGTAATTGTCCGGTGGGACGATGCCCACTGAGAATACGGCCTTTTTTCGCCACAACTTGACCTCCGTATTCTGATTAGAGAACCTCTTAGAACAACAGTAAAACACCAGTCAATAGATGATATAGCAATTGTGATGGAATGACAACCAACAGGTCAACGATCGGTGTTACAATGATCAGTATCAGAAGTAGCATCCCATAACGCCGCATAAAGCTACTGTAACTTTGAGCCTTTTCATAGGGCAGGATGGCCTGGAGAATATGTGAACCGTCTAATGGGAAGACCGGAATGAGGTTGAAGAAAGCCAAAAATAGATTGATCAGCACAACCAACTGCAGTATCTGCCCATACTCCCCAGCAAACCCGAAGCGCAATGGCACGGCGAACAGGGCTGCCGTAACGATATTTGATCCCGGACCGGCCAGCGCCACCAAGGCATCATCGCGCCGGGGGTGGCCAAAGTTGGCCGGATTAATCGGCACCGGCTTGCCCCAGCCGAACCCGAACAGAACTATCATGGTCGTGCCAATCGGATCGTAATGATCTATCGGATTGAGTGAGACCCGCCCCATCGCCCGAGGAGTGCCATCCCCAGCCATATCTGCCACCTTGGCATGGGCAAACTCATGAACTGTCAACGCAATTGTCACTGCCACCAGCCAGGACAGAATAAAGGCCACGTCAAAGTTGCCGTGAAGTAACTGCTGAATTAGCATTGTTATTCTCGGTTCCTACTGCTGCACCGACTCCAGGTATTCCAGCGCCGCCTGCAATTGCTCTTTTGACGAGGCACCAGGGACATTCAGCTTCACCCGCAGCGCCTCGCGCAGGGCTTGCGAAAAAGCAGGCCCGGGCCGTGCCTTTGCCGTCAGCAGATCTTTCCCAGTAATATCTGGCTTAGTATGACGCAATCTCTGCCAGTATTGCATAATGCGCTGCCGGGCTATCTCCTGCCCGCTGACCCACAAAACTGCAATAGCCACAACGCCGCAGCCCTCCAAAGCAAAATAGATATCCGCGGGGCTGACCGAGACGGCTGTCAACTGTGGCGGGGGGCTTGCCAGCACCGCCACTGCCTGCGCAAGACTGGCTCCTTGTTCACCCGGCAACTGCAAATAGTCAATGAGTGTCGCTGCGGCGGTGTCGGCGTCATGGGCCACCAAGGCCAAGCGGGCCAGAGCCGCACTCCTGCCAGCCCTGGACACACCCAGAGCTTCCAGCACCACTGGCACCTCGTCCAGCTCCCGGCGCAGCCGCTCACTCAACGAGCTGCCCAGATGCATAGTCGCCAGCAGTCCCAACCCTCCCATTCTCGCTAGCACGCCCGGGCCACACTCCTCCCCAATCAGTGGCAACAGGACCTCAGCGCGGCGCTGGCCGCTGATCAGGTCCAGTGCTGATTCATCAACTGCCGCCTCCAGCAGCTTCTGCGTATGCTCCTCCAGCGTGAAGCCCAAACGCACCTCAAAGCCCACGGCGCGGATCAGACGAGTCGGGTCGTCCCAAAAACTGGCATCGTGTAGCACCCTGACCAAACCTGCCTCCAGATCTTCTTGGCCCCCACAGATGTCATACAGCTTACCCCATCTATCCGGATTCAGCGCCACGGCCAGGGCATTGATGGTAAAATCGCGTCTGGTTAGATCCTCTTCAATAGAAGATGCTGGCTGGACGGTAGGCAGTGCCCCAGGATACTGGTAGCTTTCGCGCCGCGCCGTCGCCACATCTATCAACCGGTCCTCGCCCAACTCTATTCTTGCGGTCAGAAAGGACTCATGGGTAGTAACACTGGCGTCCAGCATATCAGCCCAGGTCTGGGCGAAGGCAGGCCCGTCCCCCACTACCGCCAGGTCCAGGTCAAGCCGAGACCGTCCTATCAACAGATCCCGTACCGGCCCGCCCACCAGATACAGCTCAACATTCATATCCTGGGCCAGTTTCCCCGCTTCGCGCAGGAGAGCCAGTCCCTCTGCATCCAGTCCACGCTCCATCTGTTCCGACAGATTGTTGGCCACCCGCATCATATAAGTACACCAATGCTACCGTAGCAGCCAATTCATCGCAGCCGCTCCGGCATAATATCCTGCCGCGTCAAGTCTTCCAAGCTCTCACGACGCACAATAACATCTGCTTGACCATCCTGCACCAGAACCATCGCCGGTCGCGGGAAGCGATTGTAGTTTGAGGCCATTGAGTAGTGATATGCGCCGGTAGAGAATACGGCGATGATATCTCCTTCGCGGACCGGAGTCAGAGCTACCTCGTCAATAAGTGTATCACTCTCGCAGTGCCGACCAACCAGGCGTACCGGTATAGTGTGGGGCTGGTTCGCCCGGTTGGCTACTACTGCGGTGTACTCGGCGCCGTACAGAGCCGGTCGGGGATTATCCGATAAGCCGCCGTCTACCGCCACATACGTGCGCACGCCGGGAATTTCTTTGACCGGCCCCACTGTATAAAGGGTGAGGCCCGCAGTGCCTACTAACGAGCGCCCCGGCTCAACAATGATCTCAGGGACCGGATAGCTGCAGTTGTCTGCTGCTTCCTGGACTGCCTGGGCTACAGTACCAGCAAGCTCGGCAATACTCGGGGGAGCATCCTCCGAGGTATAGGCTATCCCCAAGCCTCCCCCCAGGTTCAGTTCATCAAGCATTACCCCAAATTCATCGCGCATCTGCGCCATAAACTCAACCATAACTTCAGCAGCGCGTGCTAAGCTATCTAACTCGAACATCTGGGAGCCGATGTGACAATGCAGGCCCCGCAGAACTACCCCCTCCAGCTCTGTGGCTACTCGCACTCCTTCAGCGGCCGCTCCTGTGCCTATATGCAAGCCAAACTTGGTATCAACCTGGCCAGTTTGAACATAGCGGTGCGTCCGCGGCTTGATACCAGGCACCACCCGCAGGCAGATATCCGTCTCTGTTCCCGCTCTTTGGGCCGCTTCAGCGAGGCGGTACAACTCCGACAGACTGTCAACGACTACCCGCCCCACGCCCACGTCCAGGGCCATCTGTATCTCCTGGTCCAGCTTGAAATTGCCATGGAAAAGTATACGCTCAGGAGGAAAACCAGCTTGGATAGCTGTGTACAACTCACCCGCACTGGACACGTCAAGAGACAGGCCCTCTTGATCGACAATCCGACAGATAGCGGTAGTAGTCAGGGCTTTACTGGCGAAACAGATAGTCGCTTTAGGTAGCCTCTCAGCAAAGCGCTCGCGATATTCTCGGCACTGCTGACGGAGATGAGCCTCATCTATAACATACAGCGGCGTGCCAAACTCATTAGCTAACGCTACTGTATCGCATCCACCTACCTCCAGGTGCCCATCATCCCTAACTTGTTGAGTACCAAACAACATCAATTCTCTATCGGGCATTTATCTACACCCTTGCACCCAATGAGCTGGGACGGTATAAGTGAAGGCAGCCCCAGAACAGTGCCGGGGCTGCCTTTAGTGTGTGTTGAGATGGTCACGCCCAAAAGACACTCAGAACCCAATGCTACTGATGACCAGTTGGCCAGTGGCGGGATTGTAGCGAATGGCCACGTCTAAAGTATCAGCCAAGAACTGGAGCGGAACCATGGTGCGACCACACTTGATATATGGGGCCAGAATCAATTCCTGCTCCTGGTCGTTAACAGTAACAAGTGGGTTGCCGATCTGCAGGCTAATATCAAGTTCCTTGTTGACCGCACGGACCTTCTTTTCCTGAGCAAACCAGTACAGGACTCCGTCAGTCTGCTCAAATACTTCGCGAAGCGGGCCAACTGAGATGCCCGCCTTTACTTCAGGAGCGGCGCGCAGATCAAGCATCTGCCCGTCAAATACCACCTTGATATCGCGCAACTCCCCAATTTCCTTAGGCAACGAGACGGTGGTAGCTGGCTTGCTAACCCGCTCGGCATGAGGCAACCCGCTTTCTTCCGACCGCGGCAACATAGCCACCTGGTACTCCACAGCCGCTCCGCTTGGGAGTTGCTTAACTGACTCCGGTGCGCCAGCAAATTCCGCTACTGCATCCGCTGTGACCACAGTTGGAGGATGAATAGCCTTTTTCTCCGGCGCGGTATTACGAGAGCCTGTCACCATCGCGTAACGCCCAGAAATTAGCTCCGGAGCCGTCTCCGGTGGCACAGCTTCACCACCATCTTTTGCTGTAGCAGCCGACGGCAGGCGGACCAGTGTGGCTTTCTCTGCCGGTGGCGGAGAGGAGGTCGGAAGCGGTGCGGAGGTGCTCTCCCGAACAACTGGTCTACTCGTTGTTACTACTGTCTTGGCGGGCTGACCGAGGCGGGTGCCGCTAATTGCCTGCAGGTGACTTTCTGGCACAGCCGCCACATGCATACGCTCGGCCTTGGTCGGCTCAGATACAGCCGGTCGGGCCACAGTTGCCAAATTCCCAAAGGTCTGTTCTACAACGCCTTGCTGCACTGCAGCTTGTTCGGGTTCCACAGTCTGGTCAGCTATCGGCCCAGTCATAACCATGGGGGAGTGGTCAGGCTCTACTCCTGCAGCAGCCGCCGTTGTCGCCACCTGAGCAGTAGTCTGGGAGCGATTCTTAACAAGGACGGTAACTTCCGCAGAATCGCCGCGATTCTCGGCCTTATCCCAGGCACTGGCTTTTATCAGGTGCGGGCCGTCAGTGGTTTTGGTAGTATCCCACTTCGTCACGTAGGGCGGAGCGTTCATAATCATAGTATGAAGCTTGCCATCTACATAGAAGAAAACCGCCTTGACGCCCACATTGTCAGTAGCATTGGCCTTCAACTCAATTTCGCCTTCCACCTCAGCACCCTGCGCCGGATAGTAGATATTGACCACCGGCGGGATCTGGTCAGGCTGCTCGCTGCTGATGCTCCGTACTTGGACAATGATCTCAGCAGCACCTTCGCCTCCCTCGGTGTCAATAGCCTTAGCAGTGACAGTGTGGGTCGTACCACTGGCAAAGGAGAAATCCCACGAGAAAGACTGGGTGCCTTCCAGCTTGGGTACGGGCAACCGCCAGTGATGGGCTAACTGGTGGTCAACGTAGAGTTGAACCGCCTGAATAGGGCTGTTACCCTCGGCGCGGTAGGCAACCTCAATCCAGGTTTGACCCACAACAATCTGCCCGCTTTGTGGCTTAGTAATACGCACCACCGGTGCCGCCATACCGGGTGGTGACACCGATAGCAGCACAAAACTAATCAGACCAAGGTGACCAAGTAGCGACCAACACACAGAGCGTAGTTTGCACATTGCAACTGCCTCCCTCACACTACCTGCGACGGATACTGCGATTAGGCATCAGCCACCTGTACTTCAACTGTGGGTGTAGCAACAGACTACCAGCCCACTTCTTTGTGCACCATAGCCAAGCCCGAGTTAAACGCTTCACCAGCGCCAACCCGTAAAACTACTCCTATTTTATCATATGTCCTGCAATAGAGTCAAGCCTAAATAGAGTTGATCCCATTTTTCTCCGCGACTTGAAGCATACCCACGCCGGCCCAACACAGGGGGGCACCCAATATTGAAACTGTAAATCTTACGCGACAACAAGCCTTGCATTAGGGAACTAAGGATGCTATAATAAATTATGTTTACAATCGGAAGCAGTGATTGCTGTCGCCACCTGTGTGTCAGCCTGACCCTCATAAGGTTGACACCAAGTTTTCATACAGTCCCAAGCAGTCAACAAACCGCGACAGCTTTATTACACTCATATCATACCTGACAGGAATCATCTCATTACGTAATGAATCCGCTTGAAGAGCACACCGGTCGCCAGATGTTGGTCGTAGGCGTTGGTAACCCCATGCGCGGCGATGATGAGGCTGGGCTAATCCTGGCCGAGAAGGTCGCCGAGAAGCTCAATCTGGAGTATCTACGCTGCGAAGAAGTACCAGAGAACTATGTCGGGAAGATGCTCGATAACCCGGCTGACACTATTCTACTGGTTGATGCCGTAGATATGAAACAAGCTCCCGGCGAAATAGATCTACTTACACCCGACGAGCTAGCCGATAACGGTATCTCCACACACAACTGTTCGGTAGGACTACTGGCTAAGGTGCTGGCGGGAGTCAAGGACAAACAGATGCTGGTACTGGGCATCCAGCCCCAACAATTAGAATGGGGTCGGCCCGTGACCCCACAAGTCAGGAAGGCAATTGACCGTTTTGTCGCTGACTTGCCCCGGCGCAGTTAGTCCTCCAACTCGGCCCCGTCCCAACTACTGGCACGTGCGCCTACGGGGCAGCACTGGTATTCTCGGCACCGTCAGCCAGTTCAGCGCGGGTTATCTGCAGCTCAAATCCCGACTCTATCTGTAGATTCATACTGCCGCAAGCCTGGCATTTTACAAACGGATCGTAGCCTTCGGTAACAGCACCACACTCGCGACACCGCGCGCGGATGGGGATGCGGTCAATCTGTAGCGTAGCTCCGTCCAGTTCCGTGCCTTTGATGACGTATTTCCAGGCCTCACTGAGCAACTCCGGTACCACTGTGCTCATCGGGCCAATGGCCACCGTCGCACCAAGCAGCTTTCTGTCATGCTGCCGGGCGACCTCAGTAAGCTTACGCACAATATTTGCAGCTATAGAGAACTCATGCATGGTAACTGGCTACCAATCCGGTTGCATTCTACCACCGCCTCGCACTTGAGGCAAATTGCCCGGGGCGGCTCTTACAGTCTGCGACGCTCCAGCCGTTTGCGTCTAACCCGGCAACGACGGAGAAGGATAGTCGTCTGAACGAAAAGAAGTAGGCAATAACCTTAGCCAATTAAGCCAACAAAGCAGGTAGCTTATGCAAGTAGAACTGATGACTAACGTGCTGGGCGACAACGATGCGGTCGCCCAGGAAAACCAGCAGCTCTTGGCAGCTCATAACGTGTTGGCTGTGGATCTGATGGGCAGTCCTGGCTGTGGGAAGACCAGTATCTTGGAAAAGATCATTCAGCAACTCAAGGGGGTGACGGTCAGGGTAATTGAAGGTGATGTGGCTACCGCCAACGACGCCGAGCGCATTGAAGCAGCCGGCGCCCAGGCCTTCCAGATCAACACCGGCGGGATGTGCCACCTGAATGCCCCGATGGTGCGACGCGCTATGGACAAAATGGACCTAGCCAGCACCGATTTGCTCCTTATTGAAAATGTCGGCAACCTGGTCTGCCCGGCCGCCTTTAAGCTGGGCGCGCAATATCGCTTTGTCGTCTCCAGTGTTCCTGAAGGCGACGACAAGCCCGAAAAATACCCGGTGGCCTTTCGCACCTGCCAGGGAATTATTCTTAACAAGCTTGATCTGATCCCCCACTTATCATTTGATGCAGAGAAGTTCTGGAACCTCTGTTGGCAGCTTCAACCAGATGCGGTTCAGTTTGCTACCTCCTGCACCACCGGCGAGGGCATAGCGGAGCTGTGCCAATGGCTGATCAAACAGCACTCACAACTGAGCGGCGCATAAGACGCCAGATTACGGTTACCGGCATCGTCCAGGGCGTCGGCTTCCGCCCCTTTATCCACCGCCTGGCCCAGAAGCACAATATTGCCGGCAGCGTGCACAACTTTACTGGCGGCGTAGTCATTGAGGCCGAAGGTAGTCCCGATGATGTGACAGCCTTCATCAAAGAGCTACCTCGGGGGAAACCACCAATTGCTCGTATTGAGGAGATATCCATCCGCGAGCTTCCTGTGGCGGGCGACTCCCAGTTCGTCATCACC
>JALGTS010000023.1 GCA_029821255.1 Candidatus Zipacnadia bacterium | reverse complement strand
ACAATCGGTGCAGCAACACGGGCGTCGGCCATAGTACGAAGAGAGCGCCAGCGGCTACCAATCCTGCAACGAAGGCGATGAAGCGCAATGTCAAGAAGCTGGCCACCGTCAGACCGCTGGGACTGCCTGCCCGATCGAGCTTTTCTCGGGCAGCCGCGACCGTCTGGGAGGGCTGAAGCCGCATAACCCGATTGCGTATGCGCTGCAAGCCGGGGATGATAAGTCTTTGGCCAATGGACTTGGACAGCTCTGCGTCCAGTTGAGTACCCTTCATCACCACCCGGCTCCGCTGCTGTACGTCCTCGACTCTCTCCGAGACTCGTACTGCGTAGCTCTCGGTGGCAAAGCCGGCTACCAGGACAGCGATAGCTACGAACACCAGCATGCCGATTAGTATGAAAACGCCTATCATAGGTC
Source organism: Candidatus Zipacnadia bacterium (assembly GCA_029821255.1). GTDB lineage: Bacteria > Armatimonadota > Zipacnadia > Zipacnadales > Zipacnadaceae > JALGTD01. The sequence goes on along the minus strand of JALGTS010000023.1, from coordinate 9,551 downwards.
TTTTTCCGCCTTTTCGCTGGCGAGCAATGAGCTGGTTAGATGTCGATGGTCACCAGTTTCTTGATTACGATGGCTCCCAGCCCCATCAGTGCAAGGCCGATGAGCAGCAGTATGTGCCCCAGATGGGTAGTAAAGAGAGGGGTCATATAGCCCGGATTGGTTATATTCATCACAAAGGCTATGCCGAAAGGCAGAGCCAGTAGGATGCCGGCCGACATTCTACCTTCGGCGGTCGCTGCGGCGATTTCCCCGCTAAGCTTCACTCGCTCACGAATCATACCTCCGATGTTGTCTAATATCTCAGCCAGGTTGCCGCCGATCTCCAGTTGCGTTTGCACCGCCGCGACCACCAGTTCCAAGTCATAGTCCCGGGTGCGGTCAATGAGGTTATCCAGAGCCTCGGACACGGAGGCGCCAAACTGGACTTCCTCTACAACCCGGAAGAACTCCTCAGATATAGGAGGATGCATCTGGCTGGCAATAAGCTGCACTGACGTGTCTTCAACATCACCCAGGGAATAACCGCACCGATCCCTGCTCCCAGTATGGCCACCGGCCAGCGCTGGCTGCCCACCAGCCCAATGAGGGCTCCCAGCACACCTGCACCGACAATCACTGCCACTAACTCCGACGGCCGCAACAACCAGCCGGCGCGTAATATCTCTAACTGTAGGGCGTTCTGGATATCAGCTCGCTGCAATAAACTGGTAATGAAAGGCGCGCGATCCTGCACAACAGGCCAATCTGTACTTGGTGTTGCTGGCTGCTTCGGTGCATCCTGAGCAGCTATGTTTGAGAGGCGTTTCTGGCTGGTTTTTGTGTCGACGGCGACCAGATACGCTATCGCACCGCCAGCTACAACCAGGAATACTACGGCGCTAGCAAACAGCACAGTGCTCATAGGTCATATCACTCCAGCAGGTTATCATAACGGGGGCATAAAGATATCGGCAGACAACTGGTAACCTTCGGCCTCCAGAATATCCATAAACAGCGGCCGAACTCCAGTGGCAGTATGTTCGCCGACAACTTTGCCCTCTTTGTCTATTCCATGGCGCTTGAATACGAATAAGTCCTGCAATACAATCCCTTCGCCTTCCATGCGCTGCACTTCCGTAATAGAAGTGATGCGCCGCGAACCGTCACGCAGGCGATTCTGATGGACGATCAGGTGTAGCGCCGAGGCAATCTGTTGGCGGATGGCGGTTATAGGTAGCTCCATCCCCGCCATCAGCGTCATTGTTTCCAGACGGGCCAGGGCATCGCGCGGCGAGTTGCAGTGCACAGTGCTCATTGATCCTTCGTGCCCGGTATTCATAGCTTGGAGCATGTCCAGGGCTTCTCCGCCTCGTACCTCCCCAATGATAATCCGATCTGGTCGCATGCGCAGCGAGTTTCGCACCAGCGTACGGATAGTGATCTCCCCTTTGCCCTCTGTATTGGGGGGGCGACTTTCCAGGGTTACCACGTGGCTTTGCTGGAGCTGTAGCTCGGCGGCATCTTCAATTGTGATGATCCGTTCGTCTTCTGGGATGAATGAGGAAAGAACGTTAAGGGTCGTCGTCTTGCCGCTGCCAGTTCCACCGGAGACCAGTATGTTTAAGCGGGAACGGACGCAAGCTTCCAAAAAGTCCCGCATTTGGGCAGTCAAGGTCCCAAAATTAACCAGATCGTCCGGAGTGTAGGGGTCAGCCGAGAATTTGCGAATGGTAATGCAAGGGCCGTTAATGGCTAATGGCGGGATAATGGCATTAACCCGTGAGCCGTCGGGCAGACGAGCATCTACCATCGGCATGCTTTCGTCCAGGCGGCGGCCCAGCGGTGCGATGATCTTCTCAATGATGCGCATCACGTGCTCATCGTCGGCGAAGCGCCGGTTGGTCAGTTGCAGTTTACCATTTCGCTCGATAAAGACCTGGTGGGGGCCGTTGACCATTATCTCGGTGATGTCCGGGTCATCAATGAGCGTTTGAATAGGTCCGTAGCCGAGTACTTCGTAGATTACTTCCTGTTCAACGGCAGCCATCAGCCGCGATCCCAGCGTCAAGCCCGAGTCAGCTACTGCCTGTTGGGTCAGTTGGCTGATACGTTGCGCTAACTGTTCACGACTCATCCGCTGAAGAATAGCGAACTCGGTCTCAGTCAGCAAGCGTCGATGAATGGTACTTTTGAGTTCCGCAAGAGCCTCCTGTTTTTCCTTGCTTTCAGTTTCGTATAGGTCAGTAATGGATTCCATTTTTGAGTCACCGGTGTATCTGGTTCTTCTAATATCTAATAGCTGTGTGCTGCGCCCCATTGAATCACTATCTTATCGGGTCACTCTGCTATGTTGTTTGCTGCGACTTTACTATTTTACTGGGGCAGCTCAGCTACGATTTCTTTAGACAAGCTGTGGATAGCGCGGGCTACTGGTGAGTTCGGTGCTTTCAGTGCTAACGGGATACCCTCATTGAGTGCTGAGGTTACTGTGGCTGAATCTTCGGGTATTTCCACCGCAATATCATGATTGACGGTCTGCTGTAGGTCAGCAGGCGAAAAAGGATTACGCTGGCTGCGTCGGTTGACCACCAGCTTGATATTCTCAGCAGGTATCTGACTGTCAATGAGAGTTTCTATCAAGGTACTCGTATCACGAATGGCGGCCAAATCTACCAGGTACGTAACCACCACTATGAAACTACAGCGCGAGAACAGATACGAACTTATATTGCCAATCAATGGTGGGGCATCAAAGACTACGAAGCGGTATTTGCTGCGTAGAATGCTGATTAGGTCAGCGATGTAGGGGACGCGAATATTCAGTTCGGCGCGCCTCATATTCTTGCCATTTGGTGCCGCCAGGACCCACAGACCTGAACTATGCTGGGCTAGTTGTGATTGCACCAAATCCGCATCTATTTCGTCCATCGCCAGCAGCTCACCCAGTCCGCCCTGAGGATGCATGTCCAGCAACAACGGTACATCGCCATACTGGCCCAGAAAGTCGACCAGCACCACTTGGCCGGGGAACTCTTTCTGCAGGCAAATAGCTAAATTGGTGGCAATAGTAGTCTTGCCAATACCGCCTTTGGCTCCGGTTACCGCAATAGTCACCGGCATCTTGCTGGGATCAGTGACCAGTTGATACTCGGGTTTGTCCTTGTGCTTGGCCAAGCTGCCAGCCTGTCGCACGGCCTCCAGGAGCTGCTCGGCGTTAGCCTCTGCTGTGAGCAAGCCTCGGGCCCCTGCGTTCATCGCTTTTTGCCAGGTCTCGGGGTTATCACTACCGGGGGGCGCTATCAATACACAGCCGGTATTGGGGGCTGCCAGGCTGGCTAGGTGACACGCCTGGAAGCCATCCATACCACTCATATCTGTGTAGATCAAGGCTGCATCCGGGTTCAATTGTGCTGCCATCTGAGCAGCTTCCAAGCCATCGCGGGCATAGCCGATGATCTTAATATCATCGGCCTCAGCCAGCTTGCGAGCTATCTCGTCAGCAGCGCCCGGACTATTTTCCGAAAGCAGCACTCGAATCATTGGTTCATGGCCTCTTTAGGGTTGATAACCTCCGGTTCAGTAGCATTGGGAATACCGCTGGGGCCACCCCTCATGATTTCCGGTGTAACCACGATTACTAGTTCGGTCTTCGCTTCGCGGAATTCCTTGTGCCTAAATAACTCTCCAATAACGGGTAAATCACCCAAGATTGGTAGCTTTGAGATATTCTCTGACTGGTCGCGTTGCACCAGTCCGCTGATAATTAAGCTTTGTCCACTGTGGACTGTCACTATCGTATCCGTTGACCGTTTGCGCAGAGCCGGCAGATTCAGCCCACCAATGGCTACTTGGGTGGCGTAATCCAGCGATGAAACACTGGGAGCCACATGTAACCTGAGTTGATCCGTATTCGGGATGATGGTGGGCTGGATAGTCAGTTCCACACCGTATGGTTTGTACTCTATGGTAATAGTAGACACTCCACCACCGGTCTGCGGCACTGGTATCGGTATCTCCCCACCGACAAGCATAGTTGCTTCTTCGCCGTCATTAACCAGTAGGTTAGGTTCGGATAAGACGCGGGCAAGGTCATTCTTCACCAGAGCATCTAACTGGGCGCCGAATGGGTAAACGTTGTCGGGATTTGGCCCTTCCACATTGAACAGAAAGGGTTGGTCGCGAAATTCGCCGCTCTCGATCTGCCCCCAGTTGATGCCCAGCTTATCCAGTTCGGTACGGTTTATCTCTATGACACGGGCGCGTACCAGCACTTGCCGCCGACCAGGATCGGCCACCGAGGTAAGATTTACTACTTTTGTCGCCGGCTCGAATAGAGCAATTAGTTTTTTTACGTTCTCGGCAGCCTGTTGGTCGGTGACCAGTCCTTCAACTACCAAGGCCTTATCTTGGACGACTCGGACATTTAATCCCTCGGGCAGGGCCGACTGGAGCAGGTCTCGTTGTGCTTGTAGAGGTACTTCGGGTACATCGCTGATCGTAACCAGATTAATTACCTCTACATCGGGAAAAGCAGCCAATAGACTTTCCACTCGTTTCTTAGCTAATTCGTTGCGTGCTTCGCCTTCAATTACTACTGTATTCCCGCGCAGTGCCCAAACGGTGTAATCCGGGCCAATCGCTGTAGCGATCTGCTCCACCGGCGGGCGAGCCTCGCTGGGATCAACTGTAGTCAGGTTACTTATCTTAACCTCGCCACTGGCGGCTTGGGCAATATCATCCAGCCGCTGGCGCTCCGCCTGAGTGGCGGTATGACCTGTTATCAAGACGGTGTTATTGTCCCATGCGATGTAGTCATATTTATCCCCCAGCATTTTCCGGAGGGCCTTTATCTTCTGCTGAGCGGGGGTGAGGTTGGCGTCCACCGGGGCTATTAGGTTAATAACCTCCACGTTCTTTGCCAGCCCTGTGATGATTTTGGTGACTCGTGCCAGCTCCATCGAATTAGCAACCTGTCCGTCCACGAGCAGTGTCCGACCGTCCACCACCTCATAGCGGAATTGTCCGCCCAGCACATGTCTGAGTTCTTTTGCCACCATTTGAGCATAAGGCGCTGCTGTCACCGAGACGCTAAACTGGTGCCGGCCGGCCTTGTCCCATATGTAGAGCTGGGTGTGGCCGACAGTCTTTCCGATCACCAATAGCTCGTTGACCGAGGAAACTACGACGTCAGCGATGGTCGGCTCGACGACTGCCACGCGGTGCATGCGGTCAAATTGCAAGATGCGGCTGGAGCCTTCCTGCAAAACTAAGCTGGGCTGTTGCCACGCAAATACCGAGTTACTCATACAGGCGCTGAGTATCGCCAGCAAGCCGACCAGACTCAGCCACTGCTGCGTGGAGATCAAGTTGTGCTGTGTTGAAGTTCGTCGTGTCATTGGCTATTGCCCTCCCCGCGGTGTTGGGCTGTTTTGTGTGCTGCCTATGGTGACGGTCTCTCGTTCGGTGCCGCGAATTACTTCAACGGTAGGACCGCGAGGTTCTCTAATCAGGGTAGCTCCTGGTGGAGCTGGCGGGTGAGTCACTTCAGATGGTTCGGGCGGGGTTTGCTCCTTTGCAGCCATTGCCTTCTCGAATTCTTCTCCGATGACATCAACAGCATCAGTAGCCGCCAGCGCAACATACTGGTCTTCAAACTTCGGACGAAGCGCTAATCGCAGTTTGCCGCGCATGTCGCTAAGGATGAGTTTCTGGGCCTGCTCAGGGTCAACAGCAAGAGTGGCATTGGGCTGTTCTTTCGCTGCGGGCTTCGCCTGTGCCTCTTTACCTTCGGCAGCAGGCTTTTCGGGCGTGGTTGATATAGCGGTCGTGCCGATGGCCAGCAGCTCGACATTCTGCAAAACCGTGCGAGTTACCGTCACATCGTTGATATCAAAGGTAGCGATCACATCTACCCGGTCGCCCGGCTTGAGAAATCCGGCCACACCAACGACTGGATCGATAGCCACAGTTACCGCTCTCATACCCTTGGGGACGCGGTAGGAAAGACGAGTGGGGGCTTGCACCTGGTTGCGCTTGATGGGCTGGCCTGCCGTTAGGTCCACCACGGCAATTTGACCGGTGATATCAGTCGTAGAGCGCACAGCGGTGGCAGGCACCTCACCCTCGGGTACTTCTATCGTCCCGAGCATCTCACTGCGGATTACGGTGCCCGCTGTGATGTTGCGGAGGGGCGTTACGAGTTCTACGTTTTGCGCTACCTTCCCAGGCACTGCCTGCTGCTGCAGCTTGCTGAGATAGAAGTATGTCAGCAATGCCGCTAACAGACCGCACACGACAGCGATTGCTATTGCTAAGCGCCGAGTCATTCTCATCTGCAAAATGCTCCTTCCCTGTCTGCCTCAGTACACCTGTATCTGGTTGCTGCGACTATTGCGATGATGTCGTGACGGCACTAATATAAATTATATTTCAATTATACCACAATCTGAGTAAAATTAAAAGGATGTGATCTAATAAGATGCTCAAGAGTAGTGCCCAGGGCGGTCCAACAGGCTATTACTACTATTATCTGTTAGCTATCTTCCGGGGCAAAGTTGCTACGCAATCAAAGCCACCCGGATTGCTATCTTTGCTGGTGGCTTGCTTCTTAGAGAGGTGCGAATCAGCGCTGATGTTTCGCAAGGCTGTAGCAGGAAGCAAAGGGGCCGACAGCACTCAATCCATAGCTACTCTCTACGCATAACTGAGGAGGTAGTCAAGGTCATAGTTCGGCTGTCAGGGTTGTCAGCCAGGCCTGAGAATAATCTACCGCTGATTAGCTGATGCGGGTAGGATACTTGCACTCTGATTTGAGCACCCTGGGGAGCATCATTTTGAGCGGTTTCGCCGTTGCCGATATCACCCAGTGTGGGGGCAGTGTCCCACGAAGGCCAACCATCGGAGTATGTCCTGTACTTAAGCTCAATGGTTAGATCATCTGGGGATATAGTTGCCGCGCTGGACCTGACCTGGCTGATTATCTGGGTGGTCGGCGCCCCGATGGCGGCACTACGAGCACCCTCCCGCGTAGCCTGCTTAAGGATGGCAATATCTTTGAATATTAGACCAAACTCTATGATGCCAAATAGTAGCACCAGCAGTATTGGAGTAACCAGAACCATTTCCACTGTGATGCTTCCGCGGTTAGCAGGCTGCTGACTGCCTATTATGGTTTTTTGGATTATGCGGTCTTGATTTTTCATTGCCGGTCCACCTCTGTTCTCCTCATACGGTATATAGTGCCACTATTGTCGCCACCGTACCCAGGCTGATGGCAATGGCATACGGCAGCCGGGGCTGGGTTGCCTCGTTGTTCTCCATCTCCATCGGTACTCGGAAGGTTAACCGCATATAGCAACTGGTAAAAAGCGCCTTGATCTTCTCCAGCAGTATGCCGTGGCGAACGGCAATGATTGTAGCCAAGACACCGCCGATAATTGCGGCATAGCATATCGTCCAGGCCAGGAAAGTCGGCCCTTGTAGGGCACCTATAGCCATCAGTAGCTTAATATCACCGCCCCCCAGAATGCGTCCTAACAGGCAACTTACCAGAAACAGCCCCAGTCCTAAGCCCACACCTGCTATGCTGTGCACAAAACCGTTTAGGCCAGCCAGTGAATTGATGATTAGCCCCAGGACAATTGCCGGCATAGTCAGATGGTTGAATATCTTGCCCCACCGGACGTCGGTGTAGACTGCTGCCGCTACGAGCAGTACTGTCAGAGTTGTTGTAACTATTGTCATCATTAGCATCGCTTACTTACATGTATGAAATACGCAAGTAGTTGCGGGCAACAAGCCTTCACTACGGACTCTCGCTAATGGTATTGGCGATGCTATTTATAGTTGAGGAGATAGCTTCTCCCAAAGACGTCCAGACACTCACTGCCCCCACCACCAACACCGTCAGGAGTAAGGCATACTCCACGGTTGAAACCCCTGATTCGTCTTTCCACAATTTGCGTGCCATTCGCATCATCGCTGTCCTAACATTACCGGCAACCTACTCCTGTCAATCCACCGGCGGCGATGACCTGTTCGGTCTCTTCGGCCGTATTGGCCATAACGGTGGCGAGCGGTTGCCAGGTGACGCTGAGCCCTACAATAAGTCCGGCAAGCAATATGGCATATTCAACCGTTGCCAGGCCTTCTTCGTCTCTAATTAGCGTCACGAACCAGTGTTGGATATGCATTGTTGGTCATCGCCTATGAGTATGATAAGTATTGCTCTATAGACAAGGCAATTTGCATACCGCCTGCGTCATCTGCCCGACGTGTTTTGGCATCCCAATTGTATCGTTTAGCGCGGGCTGACCGATAGCCCGGCCTGCTCGGTTGGGATAGTCATAGCACTGACTATGACCTGCCATATGCCGGCGGAACCTATAATAAGCCCGGCAAGCAATACGGCGTATTCAACTGTTGCCAGGCCCTCCTCGTCTCTGATTAACATTCCAAACCGCGGTCGGATATGCATTGTTGATCATCACCTACACCCCCTACACCCGTCACCAGCATTGCCCCGGGCAGGCGGCTGGCCCAGCAGTTGTGATCCCCTTATGATTTTGTTGAAAAAGAAAGGGGAAACTGACAGGACAGGGTCCAAACAGCTAAGTAGTCTGTTGCGGCCAGTTTCCCCGATTCAGATACGCCTTGCAGCTATAGGTTTCTTGCTGAACTCGGATAGTAGCTATCGGAGAGAAGACACTCGCGGTCTGATTGGGTGCTTCTCCTATTCTATTTTGTTCTGCCTCTCTTATCAGCTTCGGACGTGCTTCGGTGCCCAGTTGTCCGGGTGCTGATAGCGAGTGTCATTCTCCCCTGAGCTTACGGTGTCACAACCCGCAGATATTGCGGGGTGGTGAGAGTCGCGTGTTAGTGTGCTTCTGGCCTACTGACTAGTACTCCTTGACCAGATCAGCGCTGGCTGCGTTCACGCCGGACTGGATTCCACTCTTCAGAGCGGTCCAGATGCTAGCTGCACCGACGACCAGAACAGCCAACAGCAGTGCGTACTCTACCGTGGTGACACCATCTTCGTCAGTCCACAGAGCCTTGATCGCTTTCACTTTTCTCCCTCCTTTCCGATAAGGATAGGATTTTGTAGCAGAAAGTATCAGGCTGCCCGTTACTGCATGCTCCTACTGTGGCTCCACCAGCTCCCCACCGCTAACAGTGCTGGACTCAGAGCGACGTCCGGCGTAGGAGGTTACCCATTGCCTGCCAGCCTGCCAGCACTGCGGTAACTACCAGAGGAAAGAGCAGTACATACTGGGCAATTGCCAGTACTCCCTGCTGTGCGACTGTTTGGTGTATGATCTCACCCATCGGTATCCCTCCAGTTAGTGTCTAATCCACCTGCCTGCCCGATCTTTAGCGATCGGCTCCTCTGTTTTGCTCAGACCTTTTGCTTAGATATGCTTGAGCTGTAGCTGAGCATTGTAGCACAACTGGAGAAAATTGTCAAGGACCGCATAAGACTCTTAGCTTCACATAAAGTATACCTAAAGTTTTGTTCGGCTAAACCTATTTACAGAAATTTTTTGGAGTACAGACTGTGCAGGATAGACCGG
>JALGTS010000022.1 GCA_029821255.1 Candidatus Zipacnadia bacterium | reverse complement strand
ATCGCACCACCGCGATGACCGGCGGGCAGTTCCATCCGGCCACGGGAAAGAACCTGCGCGGTCAGCCGGCTCCTGAGCTGGATTTGGTGGCGCTGTGCCGGGCGATCGGTGTCCAGCGTGTACAGGTCGTGGAATCATATGATGTATCGCGGCTGGAAGAGGTCCTGCGCGCCGAGATCAAAGCCGATGAGCTTTCCGTAGTAGTTGCCCGTCAGCCATGTGTGTTGCTGCGCGGACCGGTTCCAGAACACGTTGAATTTGACGCCGAAGCCTGCGTGGCCTGCGGGCTTTGCCTGCAGATAGGCTGCCCCGCTTTGGTTGCTGTGCCGGCAGATGAAGCCGAGGGAGAACGGCGCCGTCCCCGGGTAGAGCCCAGCCTGTGCAATGGCTGCGGGGTCTGCACCCAGATCTGTCCGCGCGATGCACTCAAGCTTACCCAAGACGTCAGCCGCTGAGAATTATTAATGAAGAATAGCAACGAAACAACCTCAATTATGGTGGTAGGCGTTGGCGGCCAGGGTGTGCTAACTGCCTCTGAGATCATTGCCCAGGCTTGCTTGCACGAAGGATTCAACGTGAAGAAGAGCGAAGTGCACGGCATGGCCCAGCGGGGCGGCAGTGTGGTCTCGCACGTACGCTTTTCGCCGGCAGGACAGGTGGCGGCTCCACTGCCGGCTCCTGGACAGGTTGATCTGCTGGTCGGATTTGAATTGGTGGAGATGCTCCGTGCGTTGATCTGGCTGCGAGCAGGGGGCAGCGCGGTAGCAAACATGCTGCTGCGTCCTCCGCCGTTGGCAGCGGAGGACTCTGTGCCCAGCGCCGAGGATTGTATAAACCAGATCCGCCAGCACGCGGGCCAGATGGTGATGGTAGATGGGGAGGAGATTGCCCGCTGCGTCGGGAACTTGCGTACGGTTAATACGGCGGTGGTTGGCCCGGCGGCTGCATTATTGCCGATATCCGATGATAGCTGGCAAGACGCTGTAACCCAGGTGGTCCCAGAGGGAACCGCCCAGGTCAACTGGCAAGCCTTTCAACTGAGTCGTGCAAGGACTGTTGAATGAAGAGGGGAAACACAGATGATTTGGGATGTACGCAATGAGTGTATGAGCGCTGATGAACGGGAAGCCCTGCAGGTTCGCCGCCTGCAAGCGATGCTGGGTCGTGTAAAGGCAGTTGTGCCCTTCTATACCAAGCTGCTGGCTGATGTCGAGCCACAGGATATTAAGAGTCTTGACGATCTGCACAAGCTGCCCTTTACCACCAAAGATGATCTGCGCAACTACTATCCTTACGGGATGTTCGCCGTCCCTATGGAGGATGTTGTGCGTGTGCACTCCTCGTCGGGAACCACGGGCAAGCCCACTGTCGTCGGCTACACCCGTAACGACATCCGACTATGGGCTGAGACCATCGCGCGGACGCTGTGTGGCCTTGGAGCAGTGCGCGGTGATATCCTCCACAATGCCTACGGCTATGGGATGTTCACGGGTGGTTTAGGTCTGCATTACGGCGGGGAACTGCTGGGAGTGACTGTCCTGCCGATGTCTGGTGGCAACACTAAGCGCCAGATTATGATAATGCAGGATTTTGGCAGCACCCTGCTCTCCTGTACCCCTTCATATGCGTTGCGCTTGGCCGAGGTGGCCGAAGAAGAGGGTGTAGATATTAGGGCGCTACCAGTTCGCAGCGGCTCATTAGGTGCCGAGCCGTGGAGTGAGTCTATGCGGGAGGAGATTGAAGAGCGCTTGGGTATCAAGGCCTACAATATCTATGGCCTGAGTGAGGTTATCGGGCCAGGAGTATCTTTTGAGTGTGAGGTCCAGGATGGTGCACATGTCAACGAGGATCACTTCATCCCCGAGGTGATTGACCCAGATACCGGTGAAGTACTACCAGATGGGGAGTACGGCGAGCTGGTTTTCACCTGTGTTACTAAGGAATGTCTGCCCCTGGTGCGCTATCGCACTCGTGATATCTGTAGCCTTAACCATGAGCCGTGCCCATGCGGTCGCACTACCTGCCGCATGAGCATGGTAACTGGCCGTACTGATGATATGCTGATTGTGCGGGGCGTTAACGTTTTCCCGTCCCAGATCGAGCAAGTGCTGGTCAGTTTCCCCGAGTTAGAACCGCACTACCAGATCGTGGTTGACCGCGCTGGCACCTTAGACGAGCTGGAAGTACACGTAGAGGTTGCGCCAGACTACTTCGCCGACCGGGTCGGCGAACTCGAAACGCTACGGAGCCGGGTAGCTGAAGAGATACAGAGCGTCCTGGATATAAGCGTGGACGTTCGTTTGGCCGAGCCTCAATCAATAGCCCGCAGCGAGGGCAAGGCCCAGCGTGTGATAGACAAGCGCGACTTTAACAAGTAGAATAACATGCAAGTCTTGACTCCTTTTTAGGGAGGGACAGCTATGGACATGGTGCGACAGGTATCGGTCTTTTTGGAGAACAAATCAGGGCGATTGGCCGAGGTTAGCGGTGTCATCGCCGCCGCTGGCATAAACATCGGTGCTCTGTCGGTCGCTGAGACCTCAGACTTCGGCATTCTGCGCTTCATCTGTAACCAACCCACTAAGGCAGTAGAGGTGCTGCGTGAGGCGGGCTTCTCAGTAGGCGAGACGGAGGTGCTGGCCGTGCAGATTCCGCACCGTCCTGGTGGATTGGCCGGAGCGTTGGAAGTCATCCAGCCGATGGGCATAAATATTGAATATCTTTATGCCTTCGCCAACAATCCTGGCCAAGATGCTGTGGTGGTGATGCGGGTGGAGAACGCCTGCAGTCAGCAAGCCGCCGAGGCGCTCGAGCAAGCTGGGTTCAAGCTGCTTGCCCCCGAGGAGGCTTACCAGCTCTGATTACCCGCCCGTCCGAGCCAGACCACCGATGACTACAACAGCTAACGGATACCGTTGGCTGATATGGTAGGGGTACTATGTAGTGCAAAAGCGAAAACCATCAAGCTAGGAGGGTCAACGAAATGAAGTCCACACAGATGAAGATGTTGCTGGGAGTAGTTACGGCGCTGGCAATAGCAGTTGTCTTAGCTGGTTGTCCACCGGCTAAGACACCCCAACAGGCACTACCACTTCCACCGAAGCCTACACCTGTCGCCAAACCCGCGGGTGAGCCGATAAAGATTGGCGCCGTTTTCAGTGTCACCGGTCGGTCATCACCCCTGGGTGATCCGGAGAAGAAGACCGCACTGATGCTCGAAGAGCAGGTTAACGACCAGGGTGGTGTTCTGGGACGGCCGCTGGAGATCATCATCAAGGATGACGAGAGTGTGCCGGATGGAGCAGTAAAGGGCGCTAACGACCTGATTGAACAGGGCGTAGTAGCAATCATTGGGCCGTCCACGACGCCCTCTACTATGCCTCTGAAGGAAATCTGCCAGGAGGCAGGTGTACCACTGATCGCCTGTGCTGCCGGGAAGGCTATTACTGATCCGGTCGCCAGTTATGTCTTTGCCGTGCCCCAGACCAATGCGTTGGCGGTGGCTAAGTGCTTTGAGTACCTGGAGAAAGAGGGCATTGACCGAGTGGCCTCGATCTACGTAGCCAATCCGTATGGTGAAGATGGACAGAACAATATAAAAGCTATCGCCGCTGAGAAGGGTATCAAAATTGTCGCTACCGAGACATTCGGCGGGGACGACACCGATATGACTACACAGTTGACCAAGATCAAAGCAGCTAAGCCTGAGGCTTTGATCTGCTGGGGGACTAATCCCGGCCCGGCGCTCATCACAAAGCAGGCCAAGACAATCGGGCTGGATGTGCCGATATTGCAGAGCCATGGTGTAGCCAACCAGAAGTTCATCGAGCTGGCCGGGGAAGCTGCCAATGGGGTCCAACTGCCGGCGGGTCGGCTGATTGTGTGGGAGCAGTTGCCTGACGACGATCCATTCAAGAGCCTACTTGAGGACTTCGCTACTGCTTATGAGGCTAAGTATGGCACAGCGCCTAATACCTTCGCCGGTCACGCTTACGATGCATTCTGGATCGCGGTCAACGCTATAGAGACGGCTGGAGAGGCCGACCGGGCCAAGGTCCGTGACGCTATTGAACAGACCGAGTTTATGGGCACCGCCGGCGAGTTCAAGTACTCGCCTGAAGACCACAACGGTCTGACCTTGGACGCCTTTGTCTGGGTCAAGATTGTGGATGGCGCCTGGCAGCTCATAAAATAGACTCCCGAACTTACCATTGCGGCATAAGTTAAAGCAACTGCCGAAACAGAGGTCACATTATGAGCCTGACTGACCAGTTAGTCCAGTACCTGGTCACTGGTGTCTCAATCGGAGTTGTCTACGGTGTGGTCGGGCTTGGCTTGACCATAATCTACAATGCCACTGGTATAATCAACTTTGCTCAGGGCGAGTTTGTTATGTTGGGGGGAATGGGAGCAGTTGCGTTGGTAAATGTGGGGCTGCCTCTACCAGTGGCGGTGGCTGTGGCGGTAGCAGTGGTGACAGGTGTAGGCCTCGCTGTGGAGCGCTTGGCCATCCGGCCCCTTCCGGCAACCTCTATAATGACGCTGATCATCGCAACTATTGGCGTCTCCCTTGTCCTGAAGGGAGGCGCCAAGTTGCTATGGGGACGCGAGGCTGTAATCCTGCCGCCGTTCAGTGGTACACAACCTGTCCGGATCGGGACGGCGGGCATAGACCCGCAACGACTGTGGGTGATGGCGGTGGCCGTACTCAGCGTTATCGGGGTGCAGAGCTTCTTCAGATATACTCTTACGGGTAAGGCCATGCAGGCTTGCGCCATCAACCGCGCGGCTGCCCAATTGGTTGGTATCAACATCAACCGTATGGTCAGCCTCAGCTTTGCTCTCAGCGCTGTGGTGGCTGCCTTAGCCGGTGTTGTGCTCACCCCGGTGACTATGATGCGTTATTCGCAAGGGACCACCTTCACGTTGACCGGCTTCCTGGCGGCGGTGGTTGGGGGATTGGGCAACAGCCTTGGGGCAGTGGTCGGCGGCATAATGCTGGGGCTGTTGGAGAGCCTGGCTGGCGGCTTCATTGATCCACTGACTGGCGGGATGGTTTCCTCAGGCTATAATAAGGCAATTGCCCTGGCTGTAGCTCTGCTCATACTGTGGCTGCGCCCGCAGGGACTATTGGGGCGCCAGAAGAAGGAAGCACTATGAAGCCGACGCGTCGTCCGCCGCCACAGGCTGAGCATGGGAGTATCGTATTCAGGGCGCTGGGTTGGCTACTGCTGGCCGCAGTGGTGGTCGCTCCCATAGCCAGTGGTAATGGCTACCTGCTCACTATCGCTATCTTCATCGGTATCCACGCCATCATCGCCATCGGCCTGGGCCTGCTGATGGGCTACGCTGGTCAGGTTTCCCTCGGCCACGCTGCTTTCTACGGTCTGGGTGCTTATACCACTGCCATCCTCACCACCAAGGCGGGCATCCCGCCTCTGGGGGCAATGGCCGCTGGCATTGTCCTGACTGCAGTGGTCGCAGTGCTGCTCGGTGCCCCTACGCTTCGCCTTCACGGCCATTATCTGGCAATGTTTACCCTCGGCCTGGGTATCATTGTCCAGATCATCTTCAATCAAGCCCGTGGGTTGACCGGCGGCTTTGGTGGTCTAATGGGTATCCCGCCGCTGGGTGTTGGCTATTGGCAGCTTGACACCAAGCCCGAGTTCTATATTGCAGTCATAGCAGTGCTCACTGTCACTATATTGTTGGCCAATAACCTGGTACATTCGCGGATCGGTCGGGCGCTGCGCGCGCTGCACGAAAGCGAGTTAGCTGCGGCACTCTCCGGCGTTGACGTCGCCCGCTACAAACTCTTGGTATTTGTGATCAGTGCAATGTTGGCCTCGGTGGCTGGTAGCCTCTACGCTCACCTTTTACGCTTTGTCAGTCCGGATCCCTTTGGCTTTGCTTTCTCGGTGGAGTTACTTATAATGGTAGTAGCCGGCGGGGCGAGAAGTGTCTGGGGGCCGGTGGCCGGTGCCGCCTTGCTCACGATACTGGGTGAGGTTATCGCCAAGACCGGCGAACAGATCCCCTGGGTGGCTGATCTGGACGTAATTCTGTTCGGCGCAGTGCTAACAGCAGTGGTGATCTTCTTGCCCCAGGGGCTGATTAGTCTGACGAGCCGGTTGCGCCGTCGTTCACCAACTGCACCTTCAACGGTATAGGCTTGATATGCACCAACACATCCAGACAGCAACTGGCATAGTACTCAGCTTCCAGCAGGTCTCCAAAACCTTCGGGGGCCTGGTTGCTTTGGACGGCGTAAGCGGCTATGTCCGAGCAGGGGAAATCCTGGGCATCATCGGGCCCAATGGCGCGGGTAAGACTACTCTTTTCAATGTAATATGTGGGGCCCTTCGTCCCACTGCCGGAGAGATCAACTTTCGCAGTCAACGAATCACGGGCTTGCCCTGTCACCGAGTGGCTGAACTAGGTATAGCGCGCACCTTCCAGAATATCCGCCTATTCCGCCAAATGACCGTCTTGGAGAATGTCCTGGTCGGCTGCCATCGCAAAGGGTCGGTAGGGCTATTAGCAACGGTTCTAAGGCTGCCGGGAATACATCGCGAAGAACGCTACCTGCGCGACGCTGCATATGGCTATCTGGAAATGGTGGGTTTAGCCGATCGTGCTGATGTCTTAGCCAGTAATCTGACCACTGGGCAGCAGCGACTCCTGGAGGTCGCCCGTGCCTTAGCGGCAGAGCCCCAGGTAGTGCTCCTTGATGAACCGGGAGCGGGACTGAACACTCGCGAGACGCGGACCCTGGCTGAGTTCATCATCCGGATGCAGCAAGAGCTGGGCCTAACCATAATGTTGATAGAGCATGATATGCGTCTGTTGATGGAGGTTTCCGAACGGGTGTTGGTCATCGACCGTGGTCGCAAGATCGCCGAGGGCAGCCCCAGCCAAGTTCAGAGCAATCCGCAGGTGATTGCTGCCTACCTTGGCGACGATTTTATTGCCAACCCTTCCCCGGCGCAGAGGTAACTGTGATGAGCTTGCTGGAGCTTAGTTCGGTGACCGCCGCCTACGAGGGCTTGCTGGCGCTTAAGGGTATATCGCTGCATGCCAATGAAGGCGAAATCACGGCGCTGCTGGGTGCTAACGGTGCCGGTAAGAGTACCACGCTTAATGTGATATGCGGGCTGGTAACAGCGCAATCCGGCCGCGTCTGCTTTGCTGGGGAGGATATCACTAATATTCGCGCTGACCAGGTGGTCGGCAAAGGTCTTACTCAAGTACCTGAAGGCCGCCTTCTGTTCGGTGAGCTAACTGTCCAGGACAATCTGCTGTTGGGGGCCTACTCTCGCATGAGCCGCCGGTCACGCCAGCAAATCCAACAGGACCTGGAGGAAGTCTGCGAGCTGTTCCCGGTTCTGGCTGAGGCTGCCCACCGGCGGGCAGACACGCTTAGCGGTGGTCAGCAGCAGATGTTGGCGATTGGCCGAGCGATGATGTCGGCACCGCGTATGCTGCTACTTGACGAGCCTTCAGTAGGCCTGGCCCCTAAAGCAGCTAACGAGGTCTTTGCCAAAATCAAGGCCCTCTGCCAGCGAGGCACCAGCATCTTACTGGTGGAACAGAATGTAGCTGCGGCACTTAAGATTGCCGACCGCGGCTATGTGCTGGAAGTTGGCCAGATCGTGCTTGAAGGCACCGCCGAGGAGCTGTTGGCTAACCGCGATGTCCAACGCGCTTACCTCGGCAAGGACTATGAGGAGGTTTAGCTTATGGCTGATGGCCTAATCTGGGATGAGCGATACGAATGTATCCACCGTGCTGAGCTTCAGCAGCTTCAGTTGGAGCGCTTGCAGGCGACAGTCAACCGAGCTGCGCGTAACGTTGCCTTCTATGCGAAGCAATTTGAAGAGCGGGCCATCTACCCTGAGGACATTCAGTCTCTGGAAGATATCCAGCGCCTGCCGTTTACTGAAAAACAGGACCTGCGCGACAGTTACCCCTATGGGATGTTTGCTGTGCCCTTGCGCGAGGTTGTCCGCCTTCACCAGTCATCGGGAACAACGGGGCGGCCTACGGTAGTTGGCTACACCGCCAACGACCTGCGCCACTGGACCGATCTGGTCGCTCGCAATCTGACCGCTGGCGGCGTTACCAAAGACGATGTGGTACAGATATTCTTCGGCTACGGCGTGTTCACCGGTGGCTTTGGTTTCCACCACGGTGCAGAGGCCATTGGCGCGTCGGTTATACCGGTCTCGCACGGGGATACCCGCCGTCAGGTGGAAGTGATGCGTGACTATCGCACTACGGTCATAATTGGCACCCCTTACTACGCCCTGCGCATCGCGGCTACTGCCGAAGAGATGGATGTGGACCCCCACTCGCTGTCACTGCGTATTGGTCTATTTGGTGCTGAGGTCTGGGACGAAAGCGTGCGCCAGCAGATTGAGGATAAACTACTCATCAAGGCCTTTGACGTCTACGGCTTGTCCGAGATCGGCGGCCCCGGCGTCTCGTATGAGTGCGAAGCCCGTGCAGGTCTCCACATCGCCGAAGATCAGTACCTGGTGGAGGTCATTGATCCAGACAGTGGCAATGTCCTGCCTCCTGGCGAGGAGGGCGAGCTGGTCTTCACCACGCTCAACAAAGAAGCGATGCCCCTGCTACGCTATCGCTCGGGGGATATCAGCCGACTGAACCTTGAGCCCTGCCCCTGTGGCCGCACTCTGGCGCGTATGAGCCGCATAACCCAGCACACCGATGATCGGCTAATCGTACGCGGAACGAATATTTTCCCCGACCAGGTGCAGCAAGTGCTTGCTGAGATACCAGGCATAAGCGACCAGTTCCAGCTTGTGCTGGACCGCAGCAGTGCAGTGGAGCATCTGGAAGCCCATGTTGAGGTCGCTGCGGATTCAACTCCCGACAGTATGGGCGATCTGATAACCACCGAGCAGCATATTGAAGAGCGCCTGCAGGATCTGCTGGGGATGACTGTTGCAGTGAAACTGGTCCAACCCGGCTCGCTTGACCTCAGCGAGGGCCCCACCCGCATCATTGAAGCTGCCCCGGAGCGCTGAGCAATACTGGTTTGATTAGCGAGAGGAG
>JALGTS010000355.1 GCA_029821255.1 Candidatus Zipacnadia bacterium | reverse complement strand
GCGCACCGCGCAGAACAGGTCATACTCCAGCTCCTGACTGCGTTCCTCCGCGCCGAGGACCCGGGCCTCCTGCTCTTTGAGTTCGGGGGTGATGAAGCGTTCGGCGTTGACCAGCGTCTGTTTGCGCTCGTAGTCGTTGGGCACCAGATGTAGGTTGGACTTGGTGACCTCAATGTAGTAGCCGAAGACCTTGTTGAAGCCGACCTTCAGCGACTTGATGCCGGTGCGGGCCCGCTCGCGGTCTTCCAGTTCGGCGATCCACTGCCGCCCGCCGGCGGCGGCATCACGCAGCTCGTCAAGCTCCGCCGAGTAGCCTGGCTTGATCAGCTTGCCCTCGGTAATGACCACAGGCGGCTCCTCAACGATAGCCCGATCGAGCAGCTCGGCTATCTCCTGCAGTGGATCAATCTGTCCAGCTAAGTCAAGTAGCAGCTTCGCTTGAGCTTCTCGGAGGGACTCCCGCAGTGTGGGCAACTTGTGCAGGGAGTCGCCCAGCGCCCGCAGATCCCGGGCGTTGGCGGTGCCGGCGCTGGTACGGGCGGCCAGCCGCTCCAGATCATAAACCCCCTGAAGCTGTTCGGCAATAGCCTCTGCCAGCAAGCGATCGGTTACCAGGTTTTCAACTGCATCCAAGCGCTGCTTTATCGGAACGACCTCCACTAAGGGCTGGAGTAGCCAGATGCGCAGCAGCCTTTTGCCCATCGGTGTGCGGGTCTTGTCAAGCAGTCCCAGCAGCGTACCGTGCTTGGTATCCCCCCGAACAGTCTGGACCAGCTCCAAGTTGCGTCGAGTGGTGGCGTCAATCAGCATAAATTGCTCAGTGCTGTAGGTAGTGATTCCCGCAAGGTGGGGAAGGGCGTCCTGCAGATTTTCCTGCAGGTAGCGCAGTACCAAAGCAGCCGCGGCCTGTGCCGCCGGCAGGTACTGGCAGCCGAAGCCGGCCAGGCTGGCCACTCCGAAGAACTCACAGAGTTGTTCGGCAGGTGTGCGGAATTCAAATTCGTCCTGGGGGACAACACTGATGCGGGCAGACGTGGTACCCTCCAGGGCAGCGACGAGCAAGCTATGGTCGGCCAGCGCCTCGGCCACCAGTAGTTCGCGGGGTTGCAGGCGCTCAATCTCATCAACAACGGCGCTTAATGCGCGAGGAAATTGTGCTGTAGTGGTATCCAGTAGGGAGGCCCTGCTGTTATCAGGTGACGGAGGGGTGTGGGGCTGTGGTTCGGTGACCAGGAAATCACCAGTAGAGACATCCACCACGGCTATGCCGTAGCTGTCACCACTTTGCGCGATGGCGGCCAGGAAGTTGTGTTGGGCGCTATCCAGCAGGGAGTCCTCAAGCAGCGTACCGGGGCTGACCACCCGAGTAACCTCCCGGCGCACCAGGCCCTTTGTTTTCTTGGGATCCTCGGTCTGCTCGGCGATAGCAACTCGGTAGCCTTTGTGCACGAGCTGGGCGAGGTACTTGTCCAGCGCGTGATAGGGGACGCCGCACATCGGAATGCGCCGGCCTGGACCGCACTCGCGGCTGGTCAGGGTCAGCTCCAGCTCGCGGGCGCCGACCTCGGGTCGTCGCCGAACATCTCATAGAAGTCGCCCAGCCGGAACATCACCAGCACATCGGGATGGTCCTGCTTAATCGCCCGCCACTGCTTGAACAGCGGGGTCAGTTGGCTTTCGGGAGGCAGAACCACTGTTTTTCACCGCCGTACTGTTCGCCGTGTGCTCCCTATGGACCTGTTTTCCTACTGGGTGTAAGGGGGGCTGAAAGAGCTGCTGTGTTGGTAAGATACATTGTGTTAGTCTTGGCGGGATTGGAGAAGGTGGGTTGCTGTGCCTGTCTCTACTCTCAGGGGGACAGTCGCATCCTGTGTGTCAGAATGGAGCTTCCAGGCCGTACATAGTAATCCAGGGCTGGGCACCTCGTTGAGAAGCTCAGGTAGGAGGCGCAGGTCTCTTAGCTCCTTGCCGCGCATAATAGCGCTTAAGAGGGGGAAACCACCAGCAGACCGGCAGCCTGGAGCATTTCGGTGAATTGCAGAGCATTCTGGACAGCCTGGCCCTGATAGTGGTTGTTGAAGACCACATAGACCGTTTTGGCCTGCTGCGTCATATCGGCGACTTTATCAACCCACTCAGCCAGCTCTTCTTCACTGTATAGATAGTCATAACGCTCCCAGGCCTCGCTGTGGTTAAACCACTTGTCATAATTACGGCCGTGGAAACGCAGGTAGCCGATATCTGAGGTAACCTCCGCCACCGGCGGCACCAAGCTGTGAAATCGCGGCTGATCCACGCAGCAGAAGCCAAAGTTCATATCTTGTAAGAACTCAAAGGTCTTCTGTGTGATCCACTGACGACTGCGAAACTCTATAACCACCGGCAGATCCGGCAGCAGCTCCCGAAAGCGGCGCAGGTAGTCGGCATTAGCAGAGGTGGCGTGAAACGAGGAGGGAAACTGCGCCAGCACGCAGGCGAGTTTGCTTGCCTCACGCAGAGGTTGCAGAGCAGCAGCGAAGTCAGCAAAGTCGGCAGGGCTGGCATTGCGCTCGTGCGTCATTGTGGAATTGGCTTTGATGGCGAATTGGAAACCGGGCCCGGTCTTGGCTGACATCGCCGCTAACGTTCGGGCATTGGGCATCTGGTAATAAGTATAATTGACCTCGACGAGGCTGAACTGCTGTGCGTAGAAGTTTAGAAAATCCAGCTTTCTGGTAATACCCGGATAGAAAGGCCCGACCCAGTCTTCATAAGAGTAGCCGGCTGTGCCGACGAAGACGCTCACAAGTACTCACCATTTG
>JALGTS010000021.1 GCA_029821255.1 Candidatus Zipacnadia bacterium | reverse complement strand
TTGCCTCGCTGGAGGGCAGTAACTCTCGACGTACTAATCCTGCCAAGTACACAGATGCTGTCCTTGACTGTGAAGCGCTGATGGTCTGGCTGATAAACAAGACTCGCTGGGAGGTAGGCATCCAGTGTGTGGTGCCCGACCCTCGCTTGGCGGATGTGGCCCGCCAGCATAGCATGGAGATGCGCGATCTACATTACTTTAGCCATAAGTCTCCGATTGCCAGCCGGCGTACTTCGGTGGAGCGCTTTGAGAATCTGTTTGGTTTTCGTCCCCAGATTATTGCTGAGAATGTTGCCCGTCGCTGGGGTAGTGGGGATTTTCTAACTTCGCAGAAGATGTACGAAACCCATCAGGGCTTCCTCAGGAAGGCAGGGCATCGGCGTAATCTGTTGCTATCTTCCGTAGATCGGCTGGGAGTAGGCATCGCAGTGGACGACGAAGGTAACTACTGGGTGACCGAGGTTCTGGCCAAATACCAGGATGAGTAGCTATGCAGGACAGAATCGCCCAAATACTGAAAAGCAGTGCTCGCGCCCACGAGGAGACTGCCGCCACGCTCTGTGGCGAAATTGCCCGGGCTGCTCAGCTCATTATTGACTCGCTGCGCGACGGGGGCAAATTAGCTCTCTGTGGCAACGGGGGGAGTGCTGCCGATGCCCAGCATATCGCCAGTGAGCTGGTGGGGCGGTTTCAAAGAGAGCGACGGCCTCTGCCTGCTATTGCGCTGACCACTGATACCTCGGTGTTGACCTCTATTAGCAATGACTACGGCTTTTCGGATATATTCCGCAAGCAGGTAGAGGCACTGCTTCAGCCCGGCGACGTACTGATTGCTCTAACCACAAGCGGCAACTCCCCCAACTGTCTGGAGGCTGTAGCAGCAGCCCGCGAGCGGGGCGTCACTACGATTGCTCTGACCGGCGCCGGTGGGGGAGAGATCGCCCGCCAAGTTGACCTGGCTCTCATTGTTCCCCATGAGCAGACCGCGCGCATCCAAGAGACCCATATTACCATCGGTCACGCCCTGTGTGAGTTGATAGAGGAGGCCCTGTGCTGTACGGATAAGTAAGAGGGAAGAGGTACCGGGTCGCAGTATCATCTCTGTATGATTGTTGACAGCAAGCCCCCACTGTGCTACCCTTATGCGTTACCTAATATAGATGGATTGGTACACTTACACAGGAGGGCATCGGGTGTCAGGTAAGATCCAAGGCGAAGCGCTGTCTTTTGACGATGTATTGTTGATTCCGGCCAGGTCGGCGGTGCTGCCTACCGAGGTTGATGTCACCACCAGATTTTCCCGGAATATTCCCCTCAACATTCCCCTGGTCAGTGCAGCGATGGATATGGTCACCGAGGGGCGGCTGGCTATTGCGATAGCGCGCGAAGGTGGCATCGGTGTTATTCATAAGAATATGAGCATTGAAAAGCAAGCTGCGGAGGTGGACCGCGTCAAACGCTCAGAGAGTGGGATGATAATTGCCCCGGTTACTTTAGGCCCTGATGAGCCGGTCCGTCGTGCCCAAGAACTGATGAGCCATTATCATATATCGGGACTGCCAGTGACGGAAAATGGTAAGTTGGTGGGGATCATCACTAACCGGGATTTGCGCTTTGAGACGGATATGAACAAGCTGGTGCGCGAGGCGATGACCCATAAGAATCTGATAACCACCGGGGAAGGTACTACGCTGGAAGAGGCCAAGCGTATCCTCCACGAGCACCGCATTGAAAAGCTGCCCGTCGTGGACGAAGAGATGAATCTGCTGGGGCTCATCACCATCAAGGATATTGAGAAGGTCCAGCAGTTCCCGTATGCCTGCAAAGATGAACATGGGCGGCTGCGCGTGGCGGCGGCTGTTGGAGTTGGTGCTGACGTCTGGGACCGAGCAGCTGCTCTTGTTGAGCAGGAGGTAGATGCGCTTGTGGTGGACACTGCTCATGGTCACTCGGAGCGTGTTCTGCGCACTGTGGAAAAGCTAAAAGAGAAGTGGCCGGACAAAGATGTGATCGGTGGCAACATTGGCACTGCCGATGGTTGCCGCGATATGATTGCGGCTGGTGCTGATGGGGTGAAGGTGGGTATGGGGCCGGGTTCGATCTGCACTACACGGGTAGTAACGGGGGCGGGAGTTCCCCAAGTGACGGCTATAACTGAAGCTGTGCAGGTCGCCGCGGAAGCCGATGTCCCCCTGATTGCTGATGGTGGGATTAAGTTCTCTGGGGATATTACTAAAGCTTTGGCGGCCGGCGCTGAATCAGTAATGATCGGTGCACTATTTGCCGGTACCGAAGAGAGTCCGGGAGAGACGGTGCTATACCGAGGGCGCACTTACAAGGAGTATCGGGGTATGGGGTCGTTGGCGGCGATGCAGGTGAGTCGCAGTGCCCGTGATCGTTATGGCCAAGAGGAAGTACAGGGGGAGAAGGTTGTCCCTGAGGGCCTGGAGGGCCGGGTACCGTTCAAAGGGCCGCTGTCCGGTGTCGTCCATCAGCTCGTCGGGGGCTTGCGGGCAGGTATGGGCTACTGCGGTGTGCGGAATATCCGAGAGCTGCGCACCGAGACTTCCTTCTATCGTATCAGTGCGGCGGGCCTGCGCGAGAGCCATCCTCACGACATTACGATTACGGAAGAGGCTCCTAACTACCAGATTATCGAGTAGGCGCTGAGCACTTTAGTGGCACCCGCCGCGGCTTCTCTGCGCTGGTTCTGTAGCCGAGCAGCAGAGAAAAAGCACTGAATCAAATGGCAGACATTAAGACTGTCGGGCTCAGCAAATATTTTGGCAATACGATTGGTGTTGTAGACATTAATCTGACCGTCGGCGACGGCGAGCTATTTGTGATCACTGGGCCAACCGGCAGTGGTAAGAGTACTATGATTCGCCTCCTCGCTGGGCTGGAGGAGCCTACCGGGGGCGACATTTGGATCGGCGGCCGACCGGTTAGCAAACTGTCTGCCAAAGAGCGACATGTTGCTCTACTGTTCTCCAACTATGCGCTCCCCCCAGGTGTGACTGTCTTTGAAAATATTGCGACACCGCTGTGGTTGAAGCAAATTTCAGCAGAAGAGGTCTCTGAGCGGGTGCGAGGTGCTGCCGAGCGAGTCGGCATAGCCTCGCTGTTGGACCGAATCACGGCCGAATTGTCCGCTTTTCAGCTATATTCCACCGCTTTGGCGCGGGCTTTCGCCAGTGAACCGCAGGTTCTACTGATGGACGAGCCACTGGTTAGCTTGGAGCCAGAAGATCGCTCATTGGCTTTGGGGCAGCTACGGCAGTGCCAAAGGGAGATGGGCATTACAGTTCTTTACACCACTGAGGATCAGGCTGAAGCGATGAAAATCGCTGATCACATAGCGGTACTCCGGGGGGGACGACTTCAGCAGGTAGGAACGCCCTCTGAGCTGTATGATCGCCCCGCTAACTGCTTCGTGGCCAAGTTTATTGGGCGCCCTCATATGAATATGATTGAGGCCACCGTCATGAAAAAGAGTGGAAAGGTTTGCCTGGACCTCGGGCCTGTGAACTTGACTATGCCTGAAGATATCGCAACGGTCCTGCTTGACTTTGAGGGTCGCCCTGTGGTAATGGGTGTGCGTCCCGAGGATATAGTCGACAAGCGAGCTGCTCCTCCTAAGCCCACCATTTCAAAAGATAGTATTGCAGTTAAAGTGGAGGAGGTGACTATGCTGGGCGACCATTGCCTACTTTCGGTCAATACCGGTCACGATATCTTAAAGGCGCTATTTTCTCCCAGCTCAGCATCACCCGCCGGCGCTAATATTGAACTGAGCATTGACCTGGCTAAAATCCATCTTTTCGATGCTGAAACAGGGCAGAGATTACCGGTCACGAGCTGAACTGAGGTTGGCGGATAGCAGTGCAGGTAAGAAATGAATGACTGGTCCCACAAGCCCAAATTGCTGTTGCACGTCTGCTGTGGTCCGTGTGCGACGGCGGTTATAGAACGGGTCGTCTCTCACTTTGAAGTGGTCTGCTACTGGTACAATCCTAACATTGAACCGTCTGCTGAATATGAACGTCGTCTAGCCAGTATGCACACAGTGGCCGAAGCCATGGCAGTACCGCTGGTTGAAGGGCCGCGGGATACCGAGGGCTGGCGGGAGGCTGTTGCCGGATGGGAGAATGAGCCCGAAGGAGGCCGGCGTTGCCCGATATGCTTTGAATACCGTCTGTGCAGGGCAGCCGAATATGCCCAAGCGCAGGATATAGACTATCTGGCAACTACCTTAACTATTAGTCCTCACAAGAATGCTCAGCTAATCAATTCGCTGGGCGAGCGTATAGCGGAAGCGGCCGGTATCAAATTCCTGGCCAAAGTCTGGCGTAAGGAAGGTGGCTTTCAGCGTAGCGTGCAGCTTAGTCACCAGCTCAACCTGTATCGCCAGGACTATTGTGGCTGCCGTTACAGTATACCATCTTCGGCTGTGTTGTCCCGTAAGAGCGGTTTTGATTAGTTCTTCCTCAGCTGTATCCTGGGAACATTGACGGCTCTAACCGGCGTTGAGAATAGTGAAAGCTCTTTCTACTACAGATCAGGGGAGTTCCATGTTGAACGCCATCAAATGTGAGACACTGGTGGTAGGCATCGCTGTTTTGCTCGCTTTATGGCTGGTCGGTGGCTGTAAAGAAGCTGTCGAGCCGATACAACCAGTGCAAATGCATCATCACGAAGGACCGGAAGAAGCGGAGGAGGCACGCCGTGAGCCTCCCCCTCCTGAGAAAGTGGACAAGTCACTACCCCCTCCGGTCCCCCCGGGTATGCCCGGCTCACTTGATATTGAACTGGTGGATAATCTGGATGAGGCTCTGAAGTTGGTCAAAAGCTCGGATCCACTCGAAGCAAGGAGGGGAATCCGAGGCCTGGGAGGGTTCCTCACCAAAGGGACTCCCGTAGAACGTCGTGCGGCACTGAAAGCTCTCCGTGAGATATTATTGCATGCGAACAAGCCCGCACTGCGTAGCGCGGCGGCCTTTGCGCTGGGTAGCGACTTTGGGCGGACCTATCCGTTGCTGCTGCAGGCATTGAATGACGAAGATACAGATGTACTGACCGATGTTCTTTCTGTGATATCGGCTCATGCCGGTAAACCAAGTATTGTCCGGCGTGTCCGTGAGCTGTTAGACCACCCCGACTATCGAGTGAGCAGTGCAGCGGCTTCTGCGCTCGTTGGCATGTATAGTCGCTCTAAAAATATCGCCGGTCTGGTCGACCTCCTGGGCATCCACGAACACGACCTCTCCGCAAAGGCAGCGCTTCAGCTGAATATGATAGGGCGGGAGACGGTGCCTGCATTGCTTCGCGCACTTAAAACCAGCCCGAATGCTGAGCAGCGCCATGGTGCAGCGATGGTACTGGCTATGCTTTGTGGAGGAGTCAGTCCCAAGCAGCAGAAGTTTGCTGCGCTGGCCCTCGCGGAAAAGAGGCCTGGTTTCGAGTCGCCCATTGTGCTTCCTTGCCGTGAGGCGGTTGAACCACTGATTGATGCTTTGCTTCACGATGAGTCAGCCAAAGTCAGGGAAGTTGCGGCGCAGGGGTTAGGCTATTTGGGTGATGCACGTGCAGCGCCGGCGCTGGCAGAAGCTCTCAGCAAAGATCCCTCAGAGGCTGTGCGCCGGCGGGCGGCAGCAGCCTTAATTACCGTTCCAGCGCGCTCGGTGCGCCGGGCTCTGGAGAAGGCGGCGCGGAGCGACAAGTCGGAAGCTGTGCGCCGCTATGCTGCGGAAGCTCTGGGTTGGATTGGTTCTCCTGCGGTTGTCAATGCATTAATTGATATAACGGGCGATGAAGCAGCCGAGGTGAGGCGGTATGCGGCTGTCCAGTTAGGTAGGATTGCCGAAGAAGGGAAGCTACCAAAGGAACTTCACCACCAGGCTCTGCTCAGTCTGGTGAAGCTGTTTGATGACAGCGATCCCGATGTGCGCTGGGCGGCTGTGGTGTCGGTTGGTAAGTTGCGTGATAAGGCTGCGGTGAGCCTGCTGGCGAAGGCACTGGATGACCCAGTACCGATGGTCTCGCATGCTGCCGAGCGGGCGCTACAAAAACTCGGACTGGCACAACGAAAAGCAGAGGAATTCAAAAAGTACTACGAATAGCGCAGGCAGTCATAGTAGGCCAAGCCGTTTCTGTGCTCGGCACCGGACTGAGCACGGCGAGCGCTTTTCCCCACAGAACTCCTGCAATAAGCTGGTTGGACGTTGCAGCCCCCCAGCTTTGTGTCCGTGGCGTGGTAAATGACGGTGAGCTACATAGATGAGCGCACTGGTTACTGTACTGATCTACCTGGGCACAGCTCTGTTCGTAATCACCCTCTTTGTAGGCGTGCTGGCTACTCTGGTCGGCTTGCCGGGCACAGTTTTGATCCTATTTGACGCTGTTATCTTTTCGGCTTGTCATGGGTTTCAGCGCCCCTCCTGGTGGCTTCTGCTTATTCTTCTAATTGTTTCGATCCTCGCCGAAACCAGTGATAATTTACTCAGCGCTCTGGGGGTGAAGGCGGGCGGGGGCAGCACCAGGACCAGTCTGTGGGCCTTGATTGGCGGGGTAGCCGGAGCAATTGTAGGGGCAAACTTTTCACCAGTCCTCGGTCTTCTGGGCGTGGGTGGAGGCCTGGCCGGAGTGGTATTTAGTGTGCTCCTGCCCCCGTTGGTATTTGCCGCCGTCGGTGGCTTTTTGGCTAGCTACATTTATGAACTGCGTATCGGCAAGCAGCCTGCGGAAGCGCGCAAGGCTGGCTGGGCAGCGCTGGCTGGACGACTGGCTGGTGTTTTGTTGAAAGCTGTGTTGGCCGCGGTGATGGTCGCCCTTGTATTGTCAACAGCCTTTTAGCTGATGGGCTTCCTTCGGATTATTGGCGACTTACCCCAAAGTGAACCTTTGGCCGGTTTAGGTGTCTAAGTACTTGAGCCGATCAATAATATGGGATTGTGTACTCTCTGGGAGATACAGCAGGTGGATAGATATGTCTGGAGGTAGAATGCGTCTACAGTCTATACTTGTTTTGGTAGTCATATTGACAGCGTTTGTAGCAACTGTTGTCTACGGCGCCGTCTCTGCCGAAGGAGTGCGCAACCGGATCTCCGCCAAGATTAAAGAACGGTATAAAGTTAAAAATCTGGTCATAAAGGTTATTCCCTTTCAATCCGATTACTGGACGCAGCGTGGCCGGTTTAAATCAATCGTAGTATCCGCCGACAGAATTGAACGTAAGGGTATCGCCATCTGTAATGCCTACACAAAGGCTTTTGATGTAACACTTGACATCGCCCGGCTTTATGAGCGAGGCGAGGTTGAAACCAAGTCGCGGAAAAAGACCATCTTCAGTGGTCGTATCTACAAGGATGACTTGAACAAGCTATTGGCCCTGAAGGAAACACCGATCAAAAACCTCGCCGTTGATTTTGAAGACGGCAAAATGGTATTCACTGGAACATATAGATTTGGCTTCGGTCACCACCTCCGTATGGTCGGAAAGCTAAATGTCGAGAACCACAGTAAAGTCCATTTTGTGGCGACTGCAGCATCGGTCAACGGTATACCTCTGCCGGCCGGTCCGCTGCGGACGGTGCTTAACAGACTTAACCCCCTTATTGACTTCCAGACTATCCCCCTGAAACCTCGCATAGACAATATACAGATCAAAGACAACTATATTCTGATCAAGGGCTGATGTGTATTAGGCCTATTCGTCAGAGGATTACCGTAGCTGTTGGCCTCGGTTGTCAGCATCTGACCGCTAACTGGTATTGGGGAGCAGCCATTTTAGTGTGGCTAAGATAGAATTCCCTTGTCCGACTGAGCGCCTATTCATTGAGCTGAGCTCTGGGCGTGATGCTGCGAATCGATTCGACTGCCCGACAGGGGGGAATTAGGCTCTTAGGTGGCGAATAATATATAATAGGTATTGGACAGGGAGGGAGGTTTGGCTTGGAGCGCGACGAGAGAGGCACCAGCCAACTGGCCCAACAGCGTGCGCGAGGCATCCGCACTGCTATCGTAATTGCGGTAGTTGTTGTCGTGCTCCGGTACTTGCCTGTCACTTCCAAACTTTTCTGCTTTTCATTGCTGGAGAATTTTGCCTACGATGTTGCCTTCAGCCTTCGCTCGCCTGCCGTCCCTTCGGATGTAGCTATCATTGCCATAGATGACGAAAGCCTGCACCCTGACCGAATAGGCCGGTTTCCCTGGCCCCGGCGGTACTACGCTGATCTACTCGAGCGCCTGATGGAGGCTGAAGTCGTCGGCTTTGATGTATTGTTCACTGAGCCTGACCGGAATGACCCACGGGGCGATATTCGCTTTGCTCAGGCAGTGCGGCATCATGGCAGGGTGGTGTTGGGCGCCTACCGGCGGGTTCACTCCAAGCAGAGTGCGGACGGCTCTCCGAAAATGCCGGGCTATCCGCCACCTGCGGGGCGTGCCAGTAGGTTGCAAACGATACAGCCCCTGAATTTTACTTTGCCGATAGCTCCTCTGGCGGAGGCGGCAGCAGGTATTGGCTATGTGGACATTGCCCCGGATCCTGATGGTGTCTACCGACGCGTCACCCTGCTCAGGGCGGGGTATGACGGCATCATATATCCCCATTTTGCCACCGAGATTGCGCGGGTCGCCAGCGGCACTACACGCCAAGAGGTTGTCGCCGATCTACCGGCCGGGCGGGTTACGCTATCCGACCACCGAACATTCATAGATTCTGCCGGCACCAGTCTAATTAACTATTGCGGACCGACAGGTACAATACCCTGGTACAGCTTCTGGGATGTCTTGGTTGGGAAAGTGCCATCGCAAGAGTTTGCTGGTAAGATTGTGCTGATTGGGGCGACAGCGCCCGGCCTTCATGACATTAGACCTGCACCTTATCGCGGCAGCAATCGTTTCTTTCTCGGTGTGGAGACCAATGCTAACGTTGTCAACAGTCTGTTGGCGATGCCACCGCTGAAAGACAGTTCGCGGACCGTTGTCTGGCTGGCTGTTGCCCTGCTTCTGGGAATCATATCAGGCTGGGTAGTTTGGAGTTATGGGGAGGCGACCGGACCACTGATCGGCGGACTACTTCTGACTTTCGTTGCCTTGCCTTCATTTTTTGTAGCGTTCTGGGTAGCCAATCAGGTAATTCCCTATGGAGCCATCGTTCTGGCGGTAGCTCTGCCGGTGGCTCTGGGTGTCTATGAACGGCTTGGCGCGGAGCGGCGGATGATTCGCGACCAGTTCTCGGTTTACGTATCTGCGAATGTACTGGAAATATTGGCTAGGCACCCTGGAATTATCCGCGAAGGCCGCCGTCGGCAAATCACGGTGCTCTTCGCCGATGTCCGTGGTTCAACGGCGCTCTCCGAGAAGACTGAACCCGAGGTTTG
>JALGTS010000354.1 GCA_029821255.1 Candidatus Zipacnadia bacterium | reverse complement strand
ACTGGGTCGGCTGACGCGACTGTCGGCGGCAGAGCTACAGCAGGAATACGAGACTTTGGAGGCTGATATCGCTGAGTATGAAAGCATCCTGGCCTCAGAGGAGAAGAAGTCGGATGTAATCAAGAAGGAGCTGCGCAAGATCAAGCGGGAATTGGGGGACGAGCGGCGCACGCGGATCATTCCCGGTGAGGTGGAAGACCTGAGCACGGGAGACCTGATCGCGCAGGAGGATATGTGCATTACCATCACGCGCGACGGCTATGTCAAGCGTATGCCGCTGGATACCTACCGGGTGCAGCACCGTGGCGGCAGGGGCGTACTGGCGCTGACGAAGAAAGAAGAAGACACCGTCGCTAATGTCTTTGTATGTAGCACCCACCACCTGCTGCTGGCCTTCACCAATAAGGGCTTGGTCTATCGGGCTAAGGCCTATCAGGTGCCGCTGGCCAGCCGGACGGCGCGGGGCACGGCGATAGTCAATATCCTGCCCATTGAAAGCGACGAGAAGATAACGGCCACCATTCCGGTCGAGAGCTACGATCAGGGCGGTTACCTGGTGATGGTCACCAAGCAGGGCATGATTAAGAAGACAGCGCTCTCGGCGTACGATACCCCGCTGCGGAACAAGGGATTGATCGCCATTAACTTGAATAAGGATGATGAGCTAAAATGGGTGATGGCTACCGATGGAACGAAAGATATTATACTGACCACCCGTCAAGGGAAAACAGTGCGATTCGATGAAGCTGAGGTCCGAGCAACGGGACGTAGTACGGCCGGCGTTAAGGCGATCAAGTTGCGCAAGGGTGACGAACTGGTCGCGACTGCGATCGTGGATAAGAAAGACCCGCGCGATCTGCTGGTGGTAGGGGAGAAGGGTCTGGGTAAGCGCACGGCCGAACGGACTGGACCGGTAGTGGGCGTTGAGGTGGTGGATGATGACGACGAGATTATGTGCATAAACTCAGCGGGGGTACTAATCCGTGTGCCGGTGGCCAATATTCGCCGCACCGGGCGTAATGCCCAGGGCGTGAAGATAGTCGCACTGGATGAGAGTACAGTAGTGTCGGCGGTTGCCAGAGTGGTTCGTTATGCCAGTAAAGAGACAGGTCAGGAATAGTCACTGTAGATGGGCAAGGGATTGCGTGGTTGAGCTTCTGGAAATTTGCCTTGACAGAACGAAATCGGTGTGGTACTATCAACAGTTATCAAAGTTTAAG
Organism: Candidatus Zipacnadia bacterium; assembly: GCA_029821255.1. Lineage (GTDB taxonomy): Bacteria > Armatimonadota > Zipacnadia > Zipacnadales > Zipacnadaceae > JALGTD01. The sequence continues at coordinate 1,324 of JALGTS010000354.1, read as the reverse complement.
CGTGCAAACCTATACAGACCTCCCTCCCGATGTTTGTTGAGGCAAGGCAGTTTGACTGGTAGGTGAAGTGATGGGTCTTACAGAGCGGATGATCGGCGAAGAAGAGATTGAGCTTACAGCAAACGCACGTACTGTACTGGAGCGGCGATATCTGAAGCGGGATGAAGAGGGCAATCCGGTGGAGAGGCCCGCGGATATGTTCAAGCGGGTGGCCTGCAATATTGCTTCGGCTGAGCGCAACTACGGAGCAAGCGATGAAGAAGTTGCCCGGTGGGAGCGCCGTTTCTATGAAGTTATGGCACGGCTGGAGTTCCTGCCTAACAGCCCCACGCTAATGAACGCTGGCCGTCGCCTGCAACAGCTTTCCGCCTGCTTTGTCCTGCCCGTTGAAGACTCAATGGAAAGTATCTTTGAGGCGGTGAAGAACACCGCTCTCATCCATAAGAGCGGTGGCGGCACCGGGTTTTCTTTCTCGCGGTTGCGTCCTAAGGATGACATCGTTAGCTCTACTAAGGGTATATCGTCGGGTCCGGTGTCGTTTATGCGGGTTTTTGATGCGGCCACTGACGCCATCAAACAGGGAGGGACCCGGCGCGGCGCCAATATGGCGGTGCTGCGGGTGGATCATCCTGATATTCGCGAGTTCATTGACATAAAGCGCGATCAAAGCGAGCTTACTAACTTCAATATCTCTGTGGCCGCCACGGATAAATTCATTGAGGCGGTGAAAGAGGACAAATCTTATGAGCTCGTCAACCCGCGTTCCGGCGAGGTAACCGATACGCTGCCAGCTCGTGCGGTTTTCGAGAGCATCGTGCAAAGCGCCTGGGAGTGCGGCGACCCAGGTATCATATTCATTGATCGCATCAATGCGGATAATCCTACGCCGGAGCTGGGCGAGATTGAAAGCACCAACCCCTGTGGCGAGCAGCCGCTGTTACCTTATGAATCATGTAACTTGGGGTCAATTAACTTAGCCAAGATGGTTGTCGGGGAGGTCGGTAGTGGCCAGATTGACTGGGATAAGCTTGCTAATACGGTTCATTTGGCGGTTCGTTTCTTAGACGATGTCATTGATATGAATAAGTTCCCCCTGCCCGAGATTGCTGAAGTCACGCGGGCTAACCGTAAGATCGGCCTGGGCGTGATGGGGTTTGCCGACATGCTGATTCACCTGGGCCTCCGCTATGATTCCCAGGAGACGATAGAACTTGCCGAGAAGTTGATGAGCTTCATTCTGGAGCAGGCTCGCGAAGCGTCTATGAAGTTAGCCGAGCAGCGGGGTGTGTTCCCAAATTGGGAGAAGAGCATTTACAGTGCTGAT
>JALGTS010000020.1 GCA_029821255.1 Candidatus Zipacnadia bacterium | reverse complement strand
TTTTTTCTGGCAGCACGCCAGGGGCTCTAAGTTAAATATGCTGACTGATTCGTCATGGAGGAAGGGGGCTGTCAGATGAAGAAGGCGCTCGAGTTGGCCGATAGTTACCACTACGGCAGGGGCAAGCAGCTCAATTTTGGCCTTTTTCAAGGATATTGCCCCGGGTCCGTCTATAAAGCCACTGGTGTCAACTATTACATAATCTGCCCCCGCCTGCTGGGCCCGTCGGGCCAGGTATGCTGTGCCCGCTACACAGTCGGCGGGGCACGGGGCGGGACTAACATCGCCGACGAAGTAGAACTCGCCTTGGTCAGCGTGGACAAAACGCCAGCCGACTGTCGCTGGGGGGCCGATGTACGACTGACCCACGTCGGCATCCAATATGGCCACTTGGCCGGTGCGGGATAGCTGCTGAGCCAGCCACTGGCAGAGAGTGGACTTGCCCGTGTCGGTTGCCCCAATGATGACAATCCGGCGCCACCTCCCACTCACCTCGGTTAGCAGTGTCCGCCACTGACTCGGCACTTCCATATTAGCAGGCAGCAGTAAGCGAGGCCATTTTCCATTTAATGATCCGTCGTTAGCCATAGCGGGCATAGAGATTGGTTGTTGTTATGCGGTGAGAATCTCGCGCAGTGTCAATGCATTTCGGGGGGCATGACCTGCAGCGTCGTTGTCGAAATATACAAATATGTCGCGCTCGCTTCCGGCAGCAACCAGTAGCTTCTCGGCCCAGTCTTCCAGTTGCTCATCGGTGTAGTTAGAGACATATAGCTTTTCGTGTCCGTGTAGTCGGGCGTATATGAAGTCAGCGGTGACGACAGTCTCCAGAGGGTAGTCGGGTGTATCGGCCCAGACCAGTGCACAATTGTGTGCCTCCAGCAGCTCGTACACCTCCGGGCAAAACCAGCTCTCATGGCGGAATTCCCAGGCCCAGCGTTGTTCTGGTGGCTTCAGCTCCAGAAATGAGGCCAGCCGTTGTCGCGCGTAGGCAAACCCAGGGGGAAGTTGCCACAGGATCGGTCCGCTCTTTTCGGCGAGTGGTTTTATACTGTCAGCAAAGCGTTGCAGCGCCTCACCAGCGTCGGTGAGCTTTAGCCGGTGGCTTATATACCTGCTGCCCTTCACAGCGAAGAGAAATCCGGGCGGTGTACGCTTATGCCAGCTCCGGGCTGTTGTGGGCTTAGGCAGGTGATAGAAGGAAGAGTTTAGCTCAACGGTGTCAAAGACGGTCGCGTAGTGCTCAAGCTCTCTTCCCTTGGCCAGTTCATCGGGATAAAAGTTGCCTCGCCAATGATCATAGCTCCATCCGGAGGTCCCCACCCGTCGTTCAGCCATTCCTTAGGACTCCTCTTTGCTCTCTTCCGTGTCGCTGCGCCCATATTCTCTGAGCGTCTTAGCCATCTGCTGTAGCCGGCTCCGCACAGCGTGGTGCACGGTGCCTACTGGGTAGTTGCCGGTGGCGTCCATCTCACCCGCGGGCATACCTGTCAGGATCTCGAGTGCCTCATCAACGGTCTGTACCGCCCAGACATGGAACTCACCAGCTTCAACTGCACTGACGACTTCTTCACGCAGCATCATGTTGCGGACGTTGGCAGCGGGGATGACCACGCCCTGCTCGCCGGTGAGCCCCTTGACTTTGCAGACCTCGAAGAAGCCCTCTATCTTCCGGGTGACTTCGCCGATGGCCTGGACTGTACCGTGTTGGTCCACGGAGCCAGTGACTGCAATATCCTGGCGCAGGGGAATGCCGCTAATGCTGGAGAGCAGAGCAAGCAGCTCGGCGCAGGAGGCGCTGTCTCCCTCAACTTGGCTGTAGCTCTGCTCGAAGCTGATACTGGCAGCACAGGACAGAGGTTGGTCGGAGGCATACTTCTGGTGTAGGTAACCACTGAGTATCAGGACGCCCTTATCGTGGATCGGACCGGACAGCTTTACTTCCCGCTCGATATTAATGACTCCGGCGGTGCCTGGCGAGCTGCGGGCGGTGATGCGCGTGGGCATACCGATGGTGTAGTCGCCCAGTGCAGCGACGTGCAGGCCGTTTATCTGGCCAGGTACCTTGCCTTCGGTCACGATCAGTAGCGTCCCTTGCTCAATTAACTCCAGTAAGCGCTCTTCGACGCGGTTAGACCGCCAGATGGACTGTTCCAGGGCATTCTGGACATCTTCGCCTTGCACTAACTCCCCATTGCCATTGCGCATGGCCCAATAAGCGGATTCCCGCACCAGGTCGACCACTTCTACGAATCTGGTGGTCAGCTTCTCCTGATCAGAGGCAATGCGCACGCCGTGCTCAACAACCTTAGCTACTGCTTCGGCAGAGAATGGCGGCAGATCTTCCTCCTGGCACTTTGCCGCGATAAAGCGGGCGTACGCCTGAATCGTTTCCTCACTGCGGTCCATAACAGTGTTGAAGTCAGCCTTGACCTTAAATAGCTTGCCGAACTCGTCGTCGTACTCGTATAGCAAGTAGTATATCAAGGAGGTTCCGATGAGCACTACCTTGACGTCCAATGGTATAGGCTCAGGCTCAAGGCTCACCGTGGAGATGAAACGGACCTGATCTTGGATGGACTCAATTTTAACTTCTCGGTTTTTCAGGCAGCGTTTCAGTGTTTCCCAGGCAAAGGGGCGGCGCAATACTGCCTCTGCCTCCAGAATGAGGTACCCCCCATTAGCCCGATGCAGCGCCCCGGGCTTAATCATAGTAAAATCGGTGGTTAACGCTCCCATCCGCGTCTGGTATTCAATCTCACCGGTCAGGTTATCAATGGTAGGATTCGTCTCAAAGACCACCGGTGCGCCCTCAAGCCCCTCATTGACTACCAAGGCATTGATCCGGTACCGATCGTAGGGTGTGTGTGTAGTGCCGATAAAGACCTCAGGGACAGGGAACGGCGGAGTATGCTCCTCCCCGTCACGGAAGCGGGCGACATTCTCGACCAGATCGTCTTTCATCTGCCGGAGATGTTCGACCACCGCATCATAGCGCGCATATTTTTTGAGCAGTTCGTCAATCAGATGACTGGTTGCGAATTGAATAGTCTGTCGGTCAAGTTGTCGCAGGGCCTTGCGGGCCTCCTTCTCGCGACGGCGCAGCTCCTGCATAAGGTCCAGTAGCTCGTCTTGCAGTTCCCCACGCCTTTTGTCCAACTCCTCCCGCTCTTCTGCACTCATCTGTTCATACTGTTCTGGAGTTATTACCTCGCCGTTGGGAGCAGGGGCAACAACCAAGCCTGCGGGACTGCGTCCGATGGTGAAGCCAGCCTCTTCCGCCTTCTTCTCAAAGGCGCGCATCTCACGAGTGCGCTCTTCGCGAAATTCGCGTAGCAGCTCGTCACGCTGCTCCTGGTATTCGTCACTGTCAAAGACATTCTCAATAGCTTGCGTTATATCTTCAATCAGTTCGTCGACATCGTCGGCCAGCCGTCGTCCATCTCCTGGATCCAAGCGGAGCGCCACCGGCGAACGCGGATCCCGAAAATTGTATGCGTAACACCAATCCGCAGGCGTCGGCCGCTGGGCGGCGATGTCTTGTAGAATCTGGCGAGCGATCGTCGTCCGGCCCGACCCTACCGGTCCCAGAACAAAGATGTTGTACCCCTCGCTGGAAATATTGGCGCCGAAATCAATGGCCGATAACGCCCGTTCCTGGCCGATCGGCTCGGTAGCCGCCTCCAGTTCGGCACTACTCTCTATTCCCAGAATAGCTGGGTCACATACCCAGCGCAGCTTGTGGACGGGGACCTCAAAATCATTGATACTCAAGCAAAATCACCTCAACCGAGCTATAAGGGCTGATTAGTTGTGCCGCGTAATGATGCTTATAGTCTTGACCATAAACAGCACTAATACCTTCTACGGGAAGAAGAGTTCACTGAAATGGGGAGGTCAGGTAGTGAAGAATCCCATCGGTTGGTCGGATCAGCACTGCCTACAAATCCGGCGGGCAACGCAGATTGGTGATGGTCATAACAGACGAGCAGCTACCATAAGAACTTAGTCGTGCTCAGCCAGCCCCGGGATCAGCTTTCTGCTACGACGAACCGCTCCAGCTTGCTAAACATCTGTTGATCTACTTCGACCCGCGCTTCCACGTAGTCCGGCTGGTATTCCTGACTCAGCACCTGGCCTCGCTGGTGGGCTATATCCAGCAGCTCCAGGCGGTTATAGGGGAGGCGAATCGTCGCCACGGTACGCCGCTTGCGGACCAGCTCTCGCAAGCACTTCCTTAGTTCCTCGAGTCCGACCCCGTTGGTTGCCGATAGGGGCACCGCATTGGGCAATCGCTTCAGCCGTTGCCAGGTGCTCTCGGGATCCGCGACCATATCCCACTTGTTTAGTGCCACTACATAGGGTTTGTCCAGGGCTTTCAGTTCCCCGATGATCTCCTGGCTGGCACGGTGTTGGTCCAGGGCTTCCGGGCTGCTGGCATCAACCACTTCAACTATGATATCGGCTTCCACTACCTCCTCCAGAGTGGAGCGGAAAGCCGCGATCAGATTGGGCGGTAAGTTGCGCAGAAAACCGACAGTATCGCTGGCCAGCGCCTTAATGCCGTCTCCTAAGTCTACCCGACGGGTCGTCGGGTCAAGGGTCTCGAACAGACGGTCGTGAGCGGCAACTTGTTGTGAACCGACCAGAGCGTTGAGGAGACTGGACTTACCGGCGTTAGTGTAGCCGACGATACTGATTGTCGGCAGTCCTGAGCGGTGGCGTGCTGTGCGCTCGGTATTGCGGCGGCTTCTTACCTCTTCCAGCTCGCGGCGGATATGGGTGATGCGACGGCGCAACCGCCGGCGGTCGGTCTCCAGCTTGGTCTCGCCAGGCCCGCGCACGCCAATACCCAGCACGCGGCCTCCGCCGATCCGTGACATCATCTTACCATGACCGACCAGTCGCGGCAGCAGATAGGTAAGTTGGGCCAATTCTACCTGGAGCTTACCTTCACGGCTGCGGGCGTGCTGGGCGAATACATCCAGAATCAGCTCAACCCGGTCCAGCACCTTCCACTTCTCCAGCACATCCAGAATATTGTTGATCTGGGCGGGCTTGAGCGTGGCATTGAAGACTACCATATCTGCCTCGTTAGCCTCCAGGGACTGTTTGATCTCCTCCAGCTTGCCTTTTCCCACGTACGTAGCCGGGTCAGGCTCGCTGCGGGTTTGGGTAATCACATCCACCACTGAGGCGCCGGCGGCCCGCACCAGTTGCAGCAGCTCCTGCATTGCCGACTGACTGGCACCCGGAGAATCCTCAATCCCCACCAGCACTGCCCGCTCTGGCTCTGGTGCGATCTCACGGCCAACAATTATCTCTTCGTCAAACGCCAATTCCTTGGTCCTCCTCGCTATTTGCTACAGGTACCCCAAATTGCGCAGTCGGTGCGTGATTACATCCTCTTCGCCGGGCGAATAGACAGGACCTTGCCTGCGCTCGGCACCCGCGATGTCGGCCCCAGCGTCAGTGTTGACCGGCAGCGCACTGGTGAAACATTCATTCAGCGCCGCCCCATCTATATAATCAGGCACTGGCTGATGCAGCAGTCTGAGCAGAGTTGGGGCAATATCCTCAATGCGGGCCTGCTCGATCGTCGTAGCACTGCGTACTCCCGGTCCATGGACAATTATGGCCCCATCGGGCGCATGTCCGCCGGTTATACCGGGCACGGGGATAGCTGGCTCCACCTGGAGGCGGCGGCCGCCGAAGTCGGCAAGCAAGGGGCCCTCTAAGGTAATCTGCTGATTCCACCAGACTCCTATATCCGGTGTGATGTCCAGATGTGGCCCCGAATAGAGCTCCTCGCGTCGGAACACCCTCCTGGCAGCCGGCTGACCAGTAGCAGCATCTTGAGCTGAGGATATCAGCTCGATCAGTTGCGCCCGAACCTGTTCATATTGCTCGCCGGGCGCAACTATTCCTTGTGGTTGACGACCGCGTAGATTTACCCACGGCGCGGTCTCCCAGTAGTATGAATAAGCCTGGGTCCGTTCCCAATCAACGTTCTCAATTAAGCGCTGCGAAAAGAACGATTCTACTGCTCTTTGCCCCAGTGGGTTGTTATAAAGCCGCATTTTGACGGCCTTGGGTATTAGCTGGTGGAGTCTCTCGCCTACCTTTTGCCGCACAGCAGCGGCGAGGGCTTCTACCTTTCCCAGCCTTGGTGGCTTATCCACAGTCAGCTTGGCTGCCCGCAGCAGGTTCGGCATATAGGTGCGCCCGCGATTATAGATAGCCGCCCCGTGATCGGAGGCGATAATGATGACGGTATCGTCACTGGCCGACTTTCGCCATTGCCCGATAATCTCATCAATAGCCTGATATACGCGCAGAACCGGATTGCCCCATTGCTTTACCAGCTTGGGATCGTGGGCTGGATGGCTGGGATCGCACAGGTGCCAGAAGTAATGCTGGATGGCGTCGGTTTCCACGAAGGCAATGGCAAATAAATCCCAGCTCTGGCGCTGGTACAGGTACTTCCCGATCTCTGACTTCTTGTATAGCTGGGACAGAGCCACCTTGACTGCCTGGTCATAGCGGCCGTGCAGGGCGTAATGTTTGATCTCAGCGTGAAACGGATACCTGCCGAAGCGCCGGTACAGCTCACCAGCCAGCTCCGGCGGCCAAGTCGCGCCCTTATGCCGCAGCGACGGGCACAACCAGCCGGCGACTCCTATGCCGCTGAGTTTCTCCATCGGGTAGGTGCAGGGAATATTGAGGCAGGCTACTTGCCTACCTGCGGCGCTGAGCAGGGAGAATATGGTGGGCACCTGGATGTCGGCTGAGGTTATTCGCCGCACTTGATAGGTACCAGGTATTGGCTGCAGAAAGCTAAATATGCCGTGTTTACCGGGATTGACACCGGTTATCAAGCTGGGCCAGGCCTGGGGGCTGGAGAACTCAGGGGTGGAACGCAGCAGCCCACTACTGCCTGCTGCCAGCATCTCCCGCAGATGAGGCAGGTGGCCGTCGTCGGCCCACTGGCGAACAAGCTCCAGGCTAAATCCGTCAATACCAATTAGAAGTATCCGCGGCATAACGCCCCTGTATGGCCCGGGTAGTGGGCGGAAGCGATTATTATTGCTCCAATAATCATACATAGGATGGATATTGCTGTAAAGCACGGAGCTGACAACTACGGATAGTCCTCTTCCAGCGGTCCACTTGACTTCGGCGATGATATTGCCTATAATAGGCTTATGCAGTCGGGAGGCGCCCGGCTGCAGTTGTGTCTTTGTAGGCTTGATGATAGGGGAAGCGATAATGTACGCAATATTTCAAAGTGGCGGTCACCAGCATAAGGCTGTGCCGCAAGAAGTCGTCATACTGGAAAAACTGGACGCTGAAGTTGGCGAACAGGTCAGCTTCGGCGAAGTACTGATGGTGAAAACGGACAGCGAAGTCCGGGTGGGCGCTCCCCATGTGGCGGGTGCTCAGGTGACCGGTACAGTTGTCCAGCAGGGCCGCGGGCCGAAGATTCGTGTCTTTAAGTATAAGCCAAAAAGGAATTACAAGCGCCAGTACGGTCATCGGCAGGCGTTTACGGCAGTACGTATTGACGAGATCAAAGCGTAGGAAGCTACTACGCTTGATGATTTTGAGGTGATTGGATATGGCACACAAAAAGGGAATGGGCAGTTCGCGCAACGGACGTGACAGCGCAGCCAAACGGCTGGGTGTCAAGCGCTATGCTGGGCAGGTGGTCAAGGCAGGCAGCATCCTGGTGCGCCAGCGTGGTACCAGGTTCCATCCCGGTATCAACGTGGGCCGGGGGGGCGATGATACCCTGTTTGCTAAGGCCTCTGGCCAGGTTCAATTTGAGAAGCGCAGGGGCGGGCGTACCTATGTGAGTGTGCTTTCTGAATCTGTTGAGGCGTAGCGGCATAATACCACACGTATGGCCTGAAAAGTGATAGATTGCCGGCACCAAGGCGTGTCGGCAATTCTGTTTGTGGACCTGATTGTGGGCTGCTGAGCGGAGGTCTGTAGTGTTCATAGACGAGGCACAAATTGAAGTACGGGCTGGCGACGGCGGCGACGGTGCGGTGCACTTCCGCCGGGAGAAGTTCGTACCCAGAGGGGGGCCTGATGGTGGCAATGGCGGTGATGGGGGAGATGTCATCCTGGTGGCTGACCCAGGCCTACACACGCTGCTTGACTTTGAATATGAGTCAGTATTCTCTGCCGAGTCAGGTGCGAGCGGTGCTGGAAGGAACCGCGATGGCAAAAACGGCGCTGATTGCCTTGTCCCTGTGCCACCCGGCACTGTGATCTACGACGAGGCGAGCGGTCAGCAAGTCGCTGATCTGGTAGTCCCTGGGGACCGGCTGATCGCTGCCCGCGGTGGCAAGGGGGGCCGGGGCAATGCTGCCTTCGCTACTGCTACCCACCGAACTCCGCGCTTTGCGGAGCAGGGCCTGCCCGGCGAAAGTCGGCGACTGCGCTTGGAGCTGCGCCTTATCGCTGATGTCGGGGTGATCGGGTTCCCCAACGCGGGCAAGTCTACACTCATCTCGCGCCTGTCGGCGGCCCAGCCTAAGATCGCCGACTATCCCTTTACCACCCTCCAGCCACAACTGGGCGTGGTCGAGGTAGAAAAAGGGCGTCAGTTCGTTATTGCAGATATGCCAGGACTGATCAAAGGTGCCCATACCGGCAGGGGCCTGGGTGATCGGTTTCTGCGCCATATTCGCCGCACCCGCCTGCTGTTGCATATGCTGGATGTAGCCGCAGTTGACCAGCGCGATCCGCTGGAAGATTATGAGCACTTGAATGCGGAGCTGGCGGCGTACGACGAGCAGGTCGCCGCCCTGCCCCAAGTCGTCGCGCTGAACAAAATTGATCTGCCTGACAGCGAAGTTTTCTTGCCGATATGCCAGCAGTATTTTGCCGAGCGACAGATGCCAGCATATCCTATCTCAGCCGTCACCGGTGCAGGACTGGCCCAGCTCGTGCAGGCCTTGGTCGAGAAGCTGGAGGAGTTAGGGCCGCGCCCGACGGACCAGCGCGAGCCAAGAACCTATCAGATGCCGGAAGCTGAGAAGCGGCCGTTGCAGATATTCCGTGCCGCTGAAGGCGTCTTCTTGGTGCGAGGCAGTGAGGTTGAGCGACTGATCCAGCTTACTGATCTGGGCAGCGAAGATGCCCTACTGCATATGCACAGACAACTGCAAGAGATGGGGGTCATTCAGGCACTAAGTCGGGCAGGAGCGCAACCCGGCGATACCGTCTTTATTGGTGATGTTGAGCTGGAATACCAACTATGATACGGCAGCACTGTATGCTGAAGGAAACCCTACCAGCAAAGATGAAATACTGCATATCTGAAGTCCGGAGGTGAACCTCGCAATGTCCATCGGCATTATCGGGGGGACTGGATTTTCGGAGCTGCCGGGATTGGATCTGCATCAGGAAGAAGTGACTACAGCTTTCG
>JALGTS010000019.1 GCA_029821255.1 Candidatus Zipacnadia bacterium | reverse complement strand
GTACCGGATGAATCTTTAAGTGCTCGTAGCCCTGCGGGGGTGTGAGAGCGCCGGTCAACTCGGCGCCCGGCGCGAGGCGGCGGCTCGTTCCTAAGGCCAGATCGAACTTATGCACTCCATCGCCGATCGTCCCTATCAGCACCCCAGCATCATACGGTTCCAGGCAGGCTACACCCAGTTCCCCGGAAGTGATCTTCCGTCCCCACTGGGCCGGCTCTAACCGGTAGCTGTCCAACACGGGTGGACCACCGGGTACCTCGCGGTACTGGGGTTCGGCACCGGGCGGACGTGGAGGAGACGAGCAGGGCACAAGCCGCGCCGGCACCTTCCCGGCGGGCTGTCGGTATGACCACGGGGACAACTTGGGCACCAGCCACTCGCCATGATCCAGCACCGCCAGGCCCGAGGGAGCGAAGATTTCCTGGACACCAGCGGGAGGAGCCTCTATCTGCCACCAGGGATAGCCAGCCGCAGGGCATCCCCATCCGCCCCTTCCGTAACGGCAGGCAAACCAGATGCGGCCCTGGTTATCTACGGCGATATCCTCAACCTCCGCCGGGAGGCCGAACCCCCAGGCGTGAGCCGGCGGAGGCTCATTGGTCCGAATTCTCTGCTTCGTTCCGTCGGGCTGTTGCTGGATTTCGAATTCGGGAACGTCCCAAGTGGGGCCGGATACGAGCAGCCGCGCCAGCATTTCGACCTTGCCATCTTCGCCGACCTTGCCCACGCAGCCGCCCTCGGTGGCAAAATATGCGACATCTCCCGCCACCGCCACGGCCTTGACCAGCGGCCGGGGCAACGCGGAGGGGATCTCCGCAGTCTGCCATTGCGCGGATTGCTCATCGTACCAGCGCACTGCTCCATCCATCACTACATAAAAGATACCATCAACGACCTGGCACACGGACCCCTGGGGCCAGGCATAGCCATAGCGGCGATTAGGTTTGAGGGTACCGTGCCAGTGGGTCTGACCGGTGGCCCGGTTGTAGCTCATTAGCCAATGCCCGGTTGGGCCGCTTCTTACCCGCCCCGGGAAGGGCCCCCGATCCGTCCGGTCAACGACCAGCCATATCACATCCCTGGCGACCCATACGTCCTTGATTGCCGAGGTGCCATGCTCTACTGGAAGCTCGTAACTCTCCCAGGAGTCTGTCGCAGGCCGGTAGCGATTGATAGCCAGATGGGTAGGTTCAGTGCCCCCAAAATCCCGGGTTCGGTGGGCCTCTTCCGCCTGCGCCATCTTCTTATATCCTCGCGAGGCAACCCAGACCTCACCATCAATAACCTTGACGGCGGTGACTTCGTCCTTCGGGCCACTGCTTATCTTCGGGTACCTAACCCAGCGCCCGGCGCTGTGGTCGTAGCGGCACAACTGGGGCGCGACCACCTGGTGGATGTCCTCACGGTAGGTATCAGAGGCTGCCACCCACAAGTCAGCTCCCCAGGGCTGGACAGCAGTGACATACTCACCAACCAGACCATCTTCGGGGCCGTAGGTAGTTAGTTCGAAGGTCTGCTTGTCGATCCGCGCGAGGCCATGCGCGTAAGGCCGCATGCCCCACTGGTCTGGGAATAGAACCCAGGCGTCCGCCTCCGTGAGGCACAGTCGCGTGAGCAGATCCGGTAGCTCTTTGCCCGGCCAGTTGTGGTCAGCCTTCTGTCCCAGCTTACCCGTTGCCACACCGAACCTGTCACCGGGGTCATCGGCCGCTGCCCACCAACGGCTGCCGTCCAGCAGGACCTGCGTAGCGGACCCGCGTGGTCCGACAGAGGACCACTTCTGCTGCCGCGGATCAAATACCAGCGCACCAACGACGTGATTAAAGCGTCGTATGTGGTGAGTGATGGCGAAAGTGCCATCAGGTCGAGCCTGTACGTGGTCCCCCGTATGCCCTCCATGATGAACCCACTCACTGGTTGCTCGATCCCGTGCAACAGCGCCGCCAGACGTTCCAACGATGAGCCAGTTATCATTGCCGCCCACGGCAGTAATGTGAAGCGAGGAGAGCCCGTCAGCCGTACTGTATAGTCGGCGGAATTTCTTCGTCTGCCGGTCCAGCTCGACCAGCCCGCCCTCTGTGCCGATATACAGGCTATCGCCCAACGCTACCATGCACGTCGGACACAATGTGCAGGTGTAATTCACCACCGGCTCCTCGGCGGCTGCCCCCGCTGGCCCGTACAACAGGAAGACGAAGCCAACCACCATCCCTGCGGCACCAACCGTCTTCAGTAAGCCCAGCTTGTTCTGCATTCAACTCACCTCAGCTACGCTTCCGCCAACAACCTTCAATACTGAGTCGCCCACATAGCTTCCTATCAATTGTAACACGCTTTCGTCAAGTCAGCAACTTACGGCGGGGTGCTGCTATGGACGTATCTTCATAGGTTCTGTTATCATAAGTGGGGTATAATAGTAATGGGAGCAGGCGAATATGAGCAGTGAAGCTGTCATCGAAACTCAGGGGCTCACCAAGCGGTATGGGCGCACCTGGGCGCTGCGCGGGCTGGATATAGAGGTGGGGCGGGGTCAGCTCTACGGGCTGCTAGGCCCTATTGGTGCCGGTAAGACGACTGCTATTCGCGTGCTCACCGGGCTGGTCCGCGCTAATAAGGGTCAGGCCCGCCTGTTCGGGCAGCCGGCTGGCTCGTTGGCCGTTCGTATGCGCCATTCGGTCGGCGTTATGGTAGAGGAGCCGGCTTTCTACGGATACCTCTCCGGCCGCGATAACCTGGAACTGTTAGCCTCGTTGTCGGGAGGTGCCTCTGACCAGCAGATAGATAGGGTTCTGGGACTGGTCGGGCTGGCAGATCGTGCCAATGACAAAGTGGCGACCTATTCCCATGGAATGCGCCAGCGCCTATATTTGGCTCAGGCGTTGGTGCCGAGTCCCGAATTGCTGATCCTGGACGAGCCGGCCTCCGGCCTGGATCCCCGTGGGCAGGTAGAAGTCCGCAACCTGCTACGAAAGCTCAACCGGGAGCGGTCGGTTACGGTGTTTTTGTCTACCCATCTGCTCCACGAGGTGGAGGAGCTGTGTACTCACGTGGCCGTGTTGACCAATGGGCAGGTGATTGCCGCCGGCTCCGTTGACGAGCTGTTGGGCAGCCGGCAAGTACGACTGGAGGTTCTAACCAACAACCCCCAGCGGGCCTTGCAGATCCTACGCGGCTATCACGCTGTCGCTGAGGCGCACAGCCGACGAAAAGGCGTGGAGGTCTATTGCTCACTGCCGGCTGTCGCCGATATTAATGAGGTGTTGGTGGACGAAGGCCTCCGCGTCTTCGGCCTAATCCCTCATCGTGAAACGCTGGAACAGCTCTATATGCGGCTGACGGAGAATGATGAAGTTACGCCAACTGCTGATAGCTGAACTGAACAAGTTGCTGGCTCAGCGCGTAACCTATGTGAGTTATGTGGTGCTGACGGCGCTGGTGGGGCTGGTAGTGTGGGGAACCTGGCGCTATGGGCTGCCGCATGAGCTACAAACGGCGCTGGGTGACCAGTTTGTGGTGGGAGGGAAGGTGGTGACTGGTCCGCTCATTCCTCTGCTGCTGATAGAATTTCCCGTTGCTGTCTATGTACTGATTCCTTTGTTGATTGCTGTGGCAACCGGTGGACTGGTCGCCGGTGAGAAGCAAACGGGCACGCTGCGGACCATCCTGATTCGGCCAGTGCGCCGTGCCGGCGTGTTGGGTGCAAAGCTGACTGCTGCCTGGATTCATGCTGCAGGTCTGGTGGTATTTGTGGGTGTGTTGAGTCTGCTCTTAGGATATATCGCTTTTGGCCCCGGCGACCTGGTGGTGATGAGTTTCAAAGGTTCATCGTTCAGTATATTGGCTGAACCTCAAGCTCTCAGCCATCTGGCCCTGGCCTACGGCCTGGTTGTGGTGGCAATGATAGCTGTTGCTTCGCTGGGGGTGCTGCTGTCTGTGCTGTGCGACAATCCCCTGACGGCTGCTGGCCTGACCGTAGCCGTGCTGCTGGTGCTCCAGTCTCTGCGCTTGATACCATATTTCCAGTGGCTCCAGCCGTATCTGCTGACTGAGCACATCGGGGCTTTCCGGGCGGCACTCAGCCCCATGATAAACTGGCCGGACATTGTCACTTCGCTCAGCTATCTGGGAGCATACATCGCCGGCCCTGGCCTGTTTGCAATGTGTGTATTCTGGCGGCAGGATGTACGCTACTGAGGAACAGTTTATGCGCAATACCGTTATAGTAATAATGATACTCCTGGCAGCTTGGGGCCGGCTTGCAGGTGCCGGTATCCTCCGTCCCCAGCAGATACTGAATCGTATGCAACAGCCTTATCAAGGGATTGACGACTACGTCGCGGATGTTGAAGTCATCACTGATATTCCCAGCTTTAATGTCCCCTCCCGCAGCTTCACTGTCTACGTCAAGCGGCCCGACAAGGTCAAGATTGAGTCGGATAGTCTGGTTGTGATTCCTAAGGATGTTCTGCTGTTGGGCAACATAGAGGGGCATCTGGCCGAGGCCGGTCGGGTTATACTCAATGGTGTTACTCAGCGTCGGGGAAGGGTGATCTACTGCCTCAAATTCTTTCCCAACGATTCTCACCGGCGCGATCGCGTGCTGTTATGGGTTGACGGGGGGCGTTACACTCTGAGTCGAACCGAGCTATGGACTGGCACAAATCGGCTATTGACAGTATACTGGGAATATACTCGGGTGGACGAGAAGTACTGGCTGCCAACTGAAGTGAGATGCGAGATCAGCGGTGGAATTCTCGGTGGCGGCCAGCCCGGTACCATTACAGTCAGCTTCATTAGATACCGAGTCAATACGGGACTGAGCGATGCGTTGTTCGGCGCTCAGGAGCAGAAGATTGGCCACTAACAACGGTGTAGAGAAAAAGATACGGCACGGGTGTCGCTGCGGGGACGCTGACGCCCTGCGCACGGTGGTTTACCAACTGGCTGACGAGCTGTACACGGTGGCGCTGGCTGAGTTGGCCAGTGAGGATCAGGCCTACGCGGCGGTCATTGAAGCTTGGCAGAGGATGCTAAATGCTCTGCAACGGTGGCGGTTTGCCGGCAGCTTACGCAACCGCGCGCTGGCGCTGCTTGGCCGAGTTATAGCCGAGATGAGTGAGCCGGCCGGCCAGATCACGGAAACTGTTGGGACGGCCCAGGAGGGTAGATCTGAGATCCAGCCGGCGCCCGACGCTCTGGTCGCTGCGCTAACCAGGCTGACCGACCGTATGGCCCCAGCTATTGCCGAGGCGCGGCAGCGGCGCAAACATAGGCTACGTCTGGCGTTAGCAGGAGGCTTGGTTATACTGGGTGTGCTGATTGGTTTGGGGGGTGCTTTTGGTAATCGTATTCTGATCGCGCGCAATTCGCAGTTGCAGTTTGAGACACTTCAACAACGGATTGTTGCCGCCCAGCTACGGGCAGCAGTGCAACAGGCTGAGATGGAATTGGCTGATCCGACGGGGGCCCAGGCCTCTGTCCGCGAGGGTTATCAGCGCATAGGTTTGGTGTTGGAGGAAATAGTTAACGCAGCCAGTTTGCAGCAGACCAGCCGGCTACGGTTCGTGAAGAGTCGCATTGCTAACCAGAATTTGATACAACTTGCTCGACAGGCGGCTTGCCAAAGCAATGGCACGCAGCGAGAGAAGCTTATGATGGTTGTGCTTGTTCTGGAAGAGGTTGCCAACCTATGAGGCGTGAGTTCTATCTACAACAGGTTTGGGTACTGTTCACGGGTGCCGGGCTCGTCGGGGTGCTACTACTGGGTGGCTGTTCAACTAAGACGCAACGGCTTTATCGCCGTGCCGAAGCCTTCTTCGCTCAGGGGCAGTATGAGCTGGCCGCGTGCGAGTATAGCCGGATTGTCCAGGAGGCACCAAGGGATCCGCTGGCCGATGATGCCTGGTATAAACTGGCCTACCTGTATCGGGAGGAGTTGGATAACCCTTCGGCAGCACTGATTGTCTATCGCAATATAGCTGATAACTATAGAGACAGCAACTACGCCGATGAGGCCCTCTTCTGGATGGTCTACTTGCAGTGCCAGCATATGCAGGATCCGACCACAGCGGCGGCTACCTGTCGCGAGCTTGACCGACGATTTCCCAATAGGAAGGATTTGCGCGGGCAGGCATACCTGGAGGTGGCTGGCGCGTACCAATACACCGGGCAGCTTCAGCAGGCCCGACAGCTTTGCCAGCAGATCGTGGACCGATTTGCGGATCGGCCTGGAATTGCTGCACGGGCCCTGCTTATGTCGGCGAAGATCACTGATAAGATTGGTGATGAGCCCCAGCGGGCTTTAGCCCTCTATGAACAGGTGATGGAGAAGTATCCTGACACGCAGGCAGCGATTGTGGCTCGTCAGATAGTAGGGCTGCGCTACTATGAGGAAAAGACAGAGATGCATAAGGCCCTCCTGCAAAAGCAGCGCCAGCAGGCCCGCGTACTGGGCAATGTTCCCCCTATTAAGCAGTATGCTGATCAGCCGGCCATGGAACTGCTCGCAGCAATACATTCCTTGCTCCGCCAAGCTGGTGCCCAGCTCACCATGGATGAGGTGGTAGTCATCTCCGGATTGCCCTTTACGTTCACGTTTGCCGTAGACAGGCCGGAGCTGGCACAAGCATTCTACCGCAACCCGGCGACG
The DNA here is from genome assembly GCA_029821255.1 of Candidatus Zipacnadia bacterium. Taxonomy (GTDB): domain Bacteria; phylum Armatimonadota; class Zipacnadia; order Zipacnadales; family Zipacnadaceae; genus JALGTD01. The sequence goes on along the minus strand of JALGTS010000019.1, from coordinate 2,906 downwards.
GCTATTGCTGAAGGGACGGGGTTCAGCTATAACCTATGGACCTCCGCCGCGCCGGCAGGTTTGCTCGATAATGCTACGAGCTGTTTGCTACAGGACCGTCCGCTTTTGGTTGCCTACGGCGCAGATAGCGCTCACTGGTGTCTGATTACTGGCTACCGCCCAGCGGAGAAAGAGTTATATCTGTTGCAGCCCGGTGCCGATCATGCAGTCAAGTTGGATTCAGAGCAGTTCTTGGAGGTATGGCAGACCAGCAAGGTGCCCGCACTGTGGCCACAGGGGGCGCTGTCCGGCTTCCGGTTTGCCCTCACTACGCGCCGTCGGCCCGCGGATATGGCAGCAGTCGTCAAGTCTGTGCTTCTCCAATCTAGCCTTGCCTGGAAGCAGCGCGAGCTGATGAGGCAGCCGGCAGGCGCTGCCGCTTATGATGAATTGGTCGAACTACTGCGCAAAGCAGCCGACACCCAAGACACGGCGATCCGGGAGCAGTTGAAGTCATGGGCCAGCACAGCGATCCCGCTCATTATCTCCTCCCGACAGGCTGCTGCCCGGTTCTTTGCCCGGCCTCCTCAGGGGCTTATTGATGAAACAGATATGCTCTACCAGGAGGCCAGCCAACGCTACAATGAAATCGGGGCTGCCTGGGAGGAGCTGTTGCAGCAAATCGTGCAAGCTCCAAGCAGCATGGAGCCATCCCCTGCGGACCAGGAACAGTCGGCTTCGGCCCAGCACTGGCAGCAGGCTATCAAGCAGGCTCAGGAACTGGCCCGTATGGAAACAGAGACGCTCCACTGGCTGGCTTCCTCCCTGGCTGAGTGAAGTAAGGGGAAGAGTAGTTATGTCACTGCCGCGCGAGGCTAAGGAAAGACGGGCAATACTGCACAGTAGTGATGAGGACAGAACTTCTGCAGGATGCTTTGCCGAGCATGCCCCAGCCGAGACTGTAGTGCAGGCAAGCTCGCAGATGACGCCTGGCCGGGAGATAGCTCACAGCCTTGGCCACTATCTGAGCATTCGCCTAACGCCGGCACAGATTGGTGACTGGGCTGAGCAGGTTACGGCGCTCGCCTGGGAGACACTCCGGGAGTGTGATGCACCTGCGGTGCAACAGCGGCACCATTTAGCTTTCCTGGATATAGAGACGACCGGTCTGGCGGCTACTCCTCTTTTACTGGTTGGTATCCTGCATATCGGCAACCACGGCCCTCATATTCATCAGTTGTTGGCTCGTCATTATGTCGAAGAGCGAGCGATATTGGCAGCCACCTGCCAGATGCTGGATGAAGTTCAGGTGCTGGTTAGCTTCAATGGCGGCAGTTTTGATGTGCCCTACCTACGGGATCGGACGCGCTATCATCATATGGAATGGAGACTGGAATTTGAGCGGCATGTAGATATGCTCCGCGTCGCTCGCCGCCAGCGGGACCTGCCTGTCTCTGACCATCGCCTGGTTACTCTGGAGAGCCAGCTGTGCCGGCGGCATCGTGAAAATGACATACCTGGCAGCCTAATTCCGGCGGCCTATCATCGTTTTGTGGACACTGGGGAAAGTGAGCAACTCGCCACAATCCTCCATCATAATCAGGTGGACCTTGTGACCACTATGGAGTTAGCGGCCCGCTGGCCTGGGGGCTTTTTTTCGTCGGGATCGCAATGATGATTGTAGGTAGGAGCAAATGACTTTCTCTGCCCCAAATAGCTATTAGATTAACGAAACTGTACGGAGGTAGCTGCGATGAGAGTGGCGATTGTTGGAGTTGGTCACTGGCATGTAGGCCTCTACTACTTGCCCGCGCTACAGAAGCTTGGGGCCGATATTGTGGCGATCAGTGATCCATCGGAAGAGGCGCTGGACCGGATTGGCTCGCAAATTGCGGCGGCGTGCTACCGGGACTATCGTGAACTGTTGGACCGTGAAGAAGTTGATCTGGTGATGGCTCATGCCCCTCACAATGAGATGACCGGGCTGGCCGCGGAGCTGGTAGCTAGGCACCAACCTTTTCATATGGAGAAGCCGATGGGGACAGACTGGCGTCAACTGGAGCCGGTTGCTGCCAAAGCGGAGACCGAGGGTATCTTCGCCAGTGTTGCTCTGGTCAATCGCTATCTGGGGATGGTCGCAAAGCTGGCTGAGTTGGCAAAGTTAGACCAGCTCGGCAGGGTGTATCATTACTGCTACCGCTTGCTGGCCAGCGGTCCCCAGCGTTATCTGGACTGGGGCTGTCCGTGGATGCTCGATCCCAATAGGGGGGGCGGCCCCCTGTTCAATTTTGGTCCACATGTGATTGATACCTTTATCTACTTGGCTGGCCAGCCCGTCGCGCAGGTCTACGCCCAGCGTGTTGCCGGTCTGCACGACGTGGCTATTGAGGATATGGTTAGCATAACGATGGTCGGTGAAGATGGAGCCGTAGGTGTGGCAGAGGTTGGTTATACGCTGCCTGCCGGCTACGAACGATATATTTCGCTGACCACCGATACTGTGTATGCCGTCAGTGATGGCACGGGCGGGAAGATACAGTTTCGGGGTGGTGAGCAAGTGCCCATTACCGGGCCGGGTCCCGATGATGCTTACTTTCAATACACCGCTGATGTGTTGGAGAGCCTGGCTGCTGGCCGTCAGCCGCGGGCAACGATACAAGATATGGTAGAAGCTCTGCGCGTGATGAATGCCGCTGATCTGTCGGCCGACCGTGGGATGCCGGTGATGCTTGATAGTATTGAGAATTAGGCTTTCTGGCATCAGTAACAGCTTCGGCGCTTTGCTCGTCCTCTTCTTGACGCAAGGCCAGGTTGGTGATATTCTCAAGATGGCTGGCTTGTTATATGGCTCCGTTCAAGCTACTTTGCCCCATCTGAGGAAGGTACACAGGTGCGAAGCCGATCTCTTTTCACAGTTGTGCTGTTGT
>JALGTS010000018.1 GCA_029821255.1 Candidatus Zipacnadia bacterium | reverse complement strand
GAGGAGGCATTTGTGACCAATAGCCTGATGGAAGTTATGCCGCTGACCAACTTCGGCGGCCAGCCAATCGGTACCGGCCGGCCTGGTAAGCTTACTCAACAGTTACACCAGGCCTATCGGTGCCTGGTTGACGAAGAAACCAAAGCGTAAGAAAACCTTTGTATCCCAAGGGGAAGCAGCGACAGTGAATGTTGAGATCAACGAATATCAATCAGGTGACGAAGCCCGCATGGCGGAGATAGCGGCTCGCGCATTTGCCCACTTTGCCCGCCACGGCATAGACTACACCCTGCCCCGCGATCTGGTAGCCGACTACTACAGCGACGAGGCCCGGGAGTTTGCCCGGCGCTGTCGGGAGGGAGACCCCGACTTGCAGGTCTTCGTCGCACGCCGCGACGGCCAGGTAGTCGGCCATGTGGCGGTAGCTATTGATCGCAAGCGATCCCAGCAGTTTCGGATGCGCTGGGGAGTGATTTGCTCGCTGGCAGTGGACCCCGACTCCCACCACCAAGGAATCGGAACAAGGTTAGTAGAGGCGGCTATGCAGTGGTTCCGCGACCAGCGCTGTGCATATGTTGAGGTTCACACCGACCAGAATAATATTGCTGCTATTCGTCTGTACGAGGCCGCTGGCTTCCGCGTTATCCACTGCGGGTTGACCCTCTCACAGAAATTGGAGTGGTAGATAACTGTGGTCAGCCGATGCCAGGCCCACCCAGATGGATGCCGATAGTAGGCAGCCACTCATAGAGCAGGAACTCGATTCGGCCAATAAGCAGTGAAATACGGGCCATCACTGTATTACCGAAGCCGGCACCGAAGCCAATCATCAAAAACCATATTCCTATACGCGACAGCCACCTCATCACCCCGCGATGAGGCAGCGAAAAGTAGAAGTAGGCAAGTGTGCAGACGACGCCGACTATTAGTAGCAAATTATCAAAGCCCCCACCGGTCAGTGGCCAGACCGGCTGCATCGTCCCGTGCATCTGCTCCAGAATAAGGCTCTGAATAGAGCGAGGGATGCTCAGGCCCGCCCCCAGCCCCATAACAAAGGCAATCGGCCAGCGTGACAGCCACTGATAGCCCCGGAAAAATCGGCCGAAGATTAGCAGGCCCAACATTCCGGGGATAAGCAGCGTCGCCTTTGACCACACTATTGCAGCAGGATTACCCGCAAGCAGCGGTTGAATTAAGCCTGCGGACAAAGGCTGCACTAATTTGGGCACCAATGCCTGATGGTAGACAATGGCAGCACCGTAGGCCGCCGAAACTCCCACAAAGAGATGTTCCGCAAACTTATATACTGGGTTATCGCCATACAGAAAGCTGTAGATGGCCAGTGTCAGCAACGCTGCCACCCACAGACCGATGATATCAGTCGGGATGCCCAATATTTCGGTTATGCCACTTGGTTCTGGCATCAATTATCTCCGCCGGCTACGATGGCGTTCAATAGTGAAGTAGCCGATGTTACCTATTATCACCAGTACAATGATGAGCAGATGAGCCACCGACTGCGAGGCCATACCCAGCTTGCCAAACCCTTTGCGGCCGACCAGAAACTCATATTCGGCCGCTCCCTTCAGCCCATTGAGCAACCCAATCAACTGTCCTGTCTGCAGGAACTTATAGTAGTCAACTGCTTCTACGGCAGTAACGCCGGCTGCCATATTAACCCGGTATGGGTCGTGGGCGTAGACTATCCAGGTAGTCGGTGCCCCGCTGGAGGCTAGGTCAACCACCAATCCAATGTCATCATAATTCTCGACCCCCGTCATCACGGGCAATTTTATGGTAGGATTATTCCGGGCATCAGTGGGATACGCCCGCTTTATGCTCTCGCCCATCTGTGTGAGCAAGACCGCGCCGCCGGGTTTGAAGCCTAAATTCACCCAGTCTTTGCCGTACTTCTTGCCCAACTGCTTGGCAACAGGGATGATAGCCCGGTCGGCCATCTGGGGTCCGGTGATGACCAAGGTTACTGCCATCAGCCGTAGATTCCGCGAAAGGATATGATAGGCCAGGGCCTTTGCCATAGGCTCAACCTCCGGCATACTGGAGGGCCCATAGTCAAAGGAGATCATCACCGGGGTGCCAACAGGGAGCTGCTCAATGGCATCAAAGAGACTCTGCGTAGTGGCAGTGATCTTGCCATGCGGCAGCGTCCACTGAGTGAGGAAGGGAATAAGCACTGCCGCCCCAATGAGCAGAAAGATGATGCGCCGGTCAAAATACAGCAGCTTCTCCCACATAGCTGTCAGCGGCCGGGGTTAGCGGCCTGCTCCCCCTCCTCCCCCCAGATGTGAGCGCTCAATACCCAGCAGGATACGCAGCGAGGTGGCGACGATGCCCAGAGCTACACCAAACAGAATCCCTCGCTTGGCGGCAGTAGCTGGAATGCTCATAAGCCACTCGCTGAATCCGTGAATATCAACAAACTTTATGTAGTCAGTAATCGGTACGCGGCCCAACATTATGATGACTGCCACCACCAACAACAGCGTGGCCTCCACACTACGGGCGCGGAAGGTGCGATAGGCGGCTGAAGCCATAAAAAAGGCCAGCAGAGAGAAGACGGTGGCCTCCAAAGGCACCTGAATGTTATTGAAGATCCAGTCAAATGTTGTCCTCGGATTCACCCCGTAAAAGATGCCGAAGAAAAACATCACTGCAAAGCTAATCAGCGCCACAAAGCTGTATATGTAGTCGGGATGGCGGCTGCGGATCTTATCAATATGGCTGCGGAAGAGGCTGCCCAGCCCCAGGACCAGCGCAAACGCTCCGATGATGATCGCCCAGTCCAAAAGCTGTTCGTAGTACATCTGGAGCGCATAGTAGGGCACAAAGAACTGGACGATCATAAACGCTCCGGCCAAAAAGCCAAGTGCTATCGGAATCTGTAGTCTCATCTGTCTTTCCCGTATCGCTGCAATTAGGTGTGGACTGTTTAGATTTGGAACCAGGACAAAAAGGCTTTTACTATGTCCGGGCCGAGATAGGCCGATAGAGTAGCCAAGGCCGTCCCCACAACCAAAGCTGCCGCCAGCAAGACCTTCCCGATATCTTGGCCTTTGAGCTGAGCCACCAGCAAGGGATTGCGCGACAGGTAAGCACCGGCCGCATAAAGCTCCTCGCCCATCAGGGTGTAGTCACAGGCTGTGATGAAGAAGGGGAGTTGAGTGTCAGCGTCGGTGCCGGCGATCTGAATGGCCCCGGTGCGATTGCCGGTCTCTGCGAGTATCAATGACTCGGCATAGAACATTCCCATAAAGAAGTTAGCTGCCGGCCGCTCCCGCATCATTATTCCATCCACTGCCGCCGCATAGCCAAACTGGCTGTCGGTCACGTAGAAAATGTTCTCCGGCTCATAGGCCTCCGGTTTGCCGGCCTCTATATACGCCTGGTGGACAATCTCCCGCTCGGCAGTTAGAACCAACGGATCATTGCACGGGACAATGATGGAGGTCTCGTAGGCGGCGGTACGCTTAGCCAGATGCCCCAGAATGAGCATAGCGGCAATTGTGGCAATGTCGGTGATGCCGCTGAGCCCGGATACGTATAGAATCGGACGGCCCATCTCGGTGGCCCGACCGATGGCGTCATTGACCGCCTCCAAGCCAGGAATAGGGCGGATGTACATCTCGCCGCGCTGGGCAAAATAGATGGCCAATAGCACAATGGCGCAGTAGACCATAGTGGCGATCAGGACATTGGTCTTCTTGGGATCAAACAGCGCACCAACAGGCGAGATCGGCCCACTCCGCGCGGATTTGGCTTCCACTGCTCCCTGGTTGCGTAAATATGCTACGGCATTGAGATCAATCAATTCTCCGGTGACTTGCTCGGGGATATACAGCGCACCGACCTGCACAATGTAGCTTTTGCTCGGCAGTAGCCCGGAGAGAAGAGTTTCGGTTTTCTGGGGATCGGGGACGACCTGGGCTGGAGAAAGCTCTGCTCCCTCGCGACTCTCCCCGACATATACCAGGTAGCCGCCCAGCCGATAGCCTGTAACGGCGTCGGCTGCTGCGGGCTTGTGCCACTTAACCACTAACTGGCGGCCTGCCAGATCTTCCGGGTCATCAGAAACTGCCAGCCTTTCTGGGGCTGGAAATTCAACCGGCTGCTGCTGAGCCCGGGCACTGCCCAATAGCAGGCACAAGGCTGCTGTTGGCAGTAGTAGCCTCCGAATTGTCTTCAGTGGCAATCGCGATATCATTGCTGAATAAGCTCAATATTGGCACGCGGGATAGTTAGTTCTCTTCCGTCCTCGGTACGTACCTGCGCCACCCGTACCAGTGCTTCGGTCTCAATACGTTGCAACTCTTCAGGTAGAGCCGTAACCGTGCCCAAAACGCCGAAATAGGGATCGCGAATTAACCGGACCGGACTACCTATCTTTAACTCTGCTCTAACCGGCGCCGGGGGAATCCGCTCTGCCGTAGGGTGGGAGATAATTACCTCCGGGCGGATTACTCCGGCCCGAATTTGGGTGGCTCCGTTCAGCGAAGCCTGCTGGCCAGCATGAGCGGTCAACAGATCAAACGAGCGCTGGGCCATAGAGAGCTCGCCAAAGCCTTCTGTGACGATCAGCGTGAACCCCACATCCTCATCACCGGTGATAGCTACCCCCAATGTCTCGCCTAAAAGCTCATCAAGTATGTGGGCGTCAATGCCGCCGACCACTACCCCGGCCGCTCCTACTTCGCGGGCTCGCTCCAGTGCATCCAGGGTCGCCTGTGCTCCGCCCACAATTAGCTTATCGTGGCAGTCTTCGGTAATCCGGTCAGCGGTCAGCGGCTGGGCCGGATGTTCAACCGCTATCATAACCTCCCCGTGCGCTTCGCCGCCAATCCCGATGATACCCTGAAGCAGCGCCCCTTGGCACTCAATCACCACACCTTCGTCGCCGAGTACCTCCACGACCGTGCCGTCCACATACGCAGTAAGCTCCACCGGCACCGCCGGCCCGCGAATCAGCACCTGGCCGGTAACGGGGCTGATGCTCTCAATAGTCCCACTGATCGGGCTACGCGAAACACTGTGGAAAATGCCCCAAAACGCCTTGTATTCAGCGATCGGCTCCTGTATCTGGACGGCATTACCCTCTGACTTGAGCATAAGCCGAGGCACTTCTTCGGTATTTACATTCAGATCATGGGCCACATTGACCGTAGCGACATTTCCGGGCAGGGCGGTCTCCGCCACTACCTGCTGGGCTGCTACTACATCTCCCACTGACACCTTCACCTGCCCCGGCAGCGGCAAGCGTCGCTCCTTGCGGATAATGGTTGATTCAGTAACTGTCAGACCCGGTGAATATGCTTGTGCCATAACTACACTTCCGGATAAAGGCCGACGGCCTTGGCCCACTGCACCTGCGCGGTGCGCTGCTCCTCGACATCTTCGGGCAGATCCAGAGGCCGGCCGCGCGTATCAATTATCAACCCTACCACGCCCCCGGCTACGTTTGTTTTGACTGCCCGACCTCGTCCCGCACCTACATCGTAGCCACGGACTGGATCAATGACCAACTCACGAGCACTATCCTCCGGCAGCTCAATGCGCCGCAGCTCGCCGGCAGCTACATTCAGCCGCTCACCGGTGTCAGTGAAAGTGACCGTTATGCACGGACTGCCGGGTCGTCCCTGTCCTACTGGAGCTATGCAGGTACCCAGGTGGACCAAGCAGTCGCGCAGGAACACCTGGCGGGCCGCTTCTGGATGCACCTGCGCCAGCACGCCCAACTGCGGCATCATAAAGATGCTGTCCACGGCCAGTTGCGTTACGCCCTCCGGGGCAAAGCCATCAATCAACATCATAGCTGCCTGTACCCGGCGGGGTGCATGCGATAACACCCCCCCGGAACCGACTAACAGATCCAGCCGCATCATATCCACCAGCGTCTCTTCGCCGGCCCGAGTCTGCCGGAAAGCGTCGGCGATATCTCGCTCCTGCTGAACACCTTTGAGGCCGGTAGCTAACTGCTTATGCTGGGCAAAGGCCAACCGTAAGGCCTCACGGGCAATGGCCTGCTCTAATTTGAGACCCTCCAGCCATTGCGGTACCGTTGTAGGGCGGATCATCTTATTGCGGATGCGATTTTGTAAATCACCGGCTGCTACATCACCGGGAACCCAACGTAGAATATTACGCAGCCCGGTTTCAGCCACGACGTTGGCGATTGAGTAGCTCATACCCAGGTTAGCGCTGACCGTGCGGTTAAACACCCCGTCAAAGACACTGAAAACGTCAGTAGTTGCCCCCCCAATATCCACCCCCACAATGTTGATATTCTGCTCAGCTGCTATCTGCTGCATTATGCTACCGACTGCCGCCGGTGTGGGCATTATATCGGCATCCGCCCAACTCATCAGTTTGCTGTAGCCAGGCGCCTGTGACATAACATGGCGTAGGAACTCCTCCTGAATCTCGCGCCGGGCTGGTCCCAGGTTTTCCTCCTCCAGAGTGGGGCGCAGGTTATCAACCATGGTCAGAGCAGTGACATCTTGCAATGTTTCCGCAATGCGGGAGCGCGCTGCCACATTTCCGGCATAGATGACAGGCAACCGAAAACCGCTGCCTAACCGGGGTTGGGGCTTGGCTGCGGCAACCAGCTCCGCCATCTCCACCACTCTGCGCTCCTCGCCGCCGTCTACCCCGCCTGAAATGAGGATCATATCGGGGCGCAGCCGCCGCAGCCGCTCAATACGCTCGTGGGGTCGCCGCCCATCATCCAGCGCGAGCACTTCCATAACAATCGCCCCGGCCCCCAGGGCCGCCCGCTGGGCACTTTCTGCCGTCATCCGCCGGACCAGTCCCACCACCGCGACTTGCAACCCACCCCCAGCTGAGCTGGTAGACAGGTAGACATCTACGCCCTGTCCATTCCGTGCCGGGCGGATTAGCTGACCCTCGCCATTGAGCAGTTGTCGGCCAGCAAGCTCTTCTACCTCCGCGATGGCATTGCGCACGCCGATGGTGACATCCTCAAAGGGTGCCTCCACAGTGGTAGGCGCCTCCCCGCGCACCTGCAGGCGATACTCATCGCCTTGGCGAGCAATCAAGATGGCTTTGGTAGTCGTGGAACCGCAGTCAGTCGCTAAGATGAAATTGATATCATCAGGTCCCATTGCTTGATCTGCCAGCTCTATCTCCCCAGAATGCCTGCCTTTCTTCCACCATTTCCAACTGCCGGATCATCCATTCAATGTTGTCCCGTTCACCAATTGCGCGAGCAAAGACCTCATAATCAGCTACAGAAAGGACCGTGCGGATGATAGGCTCAAAGACGATCAGCGTCTGGGAGGCAAGGAAGCTCAAAGGCTTACAGCTCTCCAGGGTAAACAGGACCGGTGCAGTCAGCCGGCGCTTAATGACAGTTTTGAGTACCTTGGCTAACACCTTCCGCTCTTCAATCTGCTCCCGGTTGCGCGTTGTGGTGGTCATGCGTTTTCGTCCTTCTTGGCAGGAGACAGATAGCAAGATAGATGCTCCAAAACTTCGGACCTGTTGTCATCAAGGTAGAGATATAGGTCACGAGCGCTGGTTAGGAGATTGCGACATTCGCTGGAACTAACTGCCACTCCATCCTCGCCATTGGGCCAGTATGTTTTCAAGTTGCTCCACAGCTTCTTTCGGGCTCCCCACAGACTTGCCACTGTGATCCCTTCGCTGTCAAGGGTGAAACGCATTGGGGCATAATGAGCAGAAATCGCTGCTATCAGCACTACTGCCGTCAGCAGCGGATAAAAGGGGCTGCTGTACATAGCAGCTACCGCTGCGGTCAGCACCACGACAAAAACTGCTACAGTAACACTCAGCAGGGGCCGCCGGCGCGGCGGCCACACCCGCCAGGTGATTACTTGCTCAGTGCTGTCGCCATCTATGCTATTTGGGTTCTTGGTACTCACCGTAGACCTCGCCTCGGCGCTGGGCTATGTATTGATAGGCCGAGTATGCCGCAATTGTAGCATCTCCCACCGCGGTAGTCACTTGCCGTACCACAGTGTTGCGAATGTCACCTGCTGCAAAGATACCGGGCTGGTTGGTCCGCATGCTCATATCTGTGCGGATAAATCCATCGTCAAGTTCCAACAGATCCTCAAGCCAGTCAGTGTGCGCTATCTCGCCAATTGCCACAAAGACTCCGGTCACCGGCAACAGCCATTCGGCGTCCGTTTGGGTGTTTCGGAGCCTTAGTTGTTCTACTTCCTCTTCGCCGATGATTTCCTGCACAACTGTGTTCCACAACGGTTCAATGTTGCCATTACCTAAGAGCCGTTGACCAAGGTAAGCATCAGCACGTAGCCGATCGCGCCGATGGATTAAGTAGACCTTTTCACAGATATCAGCCAAGTACATAGCATCCTCGGCTGCGGCATTCCCCCCACCAACCACAGCAACCGTCTCTCCCCGAAACAAAAAACCATCGCAGATAGCACAGTACGATACACCTCGCCCGCGCAGCTTCTTCTCCCCGGGTACATTCAAGCTGCGCCGAACCACCCCTGTGGCGATGACGACCGCCACGGTCAGCCAGTCGGCCTCGGTGCTCTGCACGAGCCAGCGACCATTATCCTGGCGACTGATATTCGTGACCTCTTGCTGGATGATCTCAATGCCATAGTTTTCCACCTGCTGGCGCACCCGCTGGCTTAGTTCTACGCCACTGATACCTTCGGGAAACCCCGGGAAGTTATCTATCCTGGCGACAGTCAGCAACTGCCCGCCGGCAATGCCTTTATCGAGTATAACTACATCAACACCATAGCGCTTGGCGTAGATCGCCGCGGTGCACCCGGCAACCCCGGCACCAACGATGACTAGTTCGACTTCTCTACTATTAGCCATGGGGAACGATCCTTAACTTGCCTGGGTGGGTAATTGTACGCTTGTTTTATTTTATCATTTTCCTTTTCTCTCTTCCAGTCACCTCCTTATCATCAGTCATCTTTCGCCGGATGGTGCTTGCTTGCATCGAGTATGCTCGTGGTATATACTTAGCGCATAAAGTGTATTCCGCTCTGCAGAGTGTCCCCTGTCCGATTATATGCCCTGACTGAATGAGACGAGGTGACAGCACTTGCAGGTGATCAGGGAGTTATTGGCACGAGCTGTACTGGCCCTGGTGGGTCTGCCCATATTGATTGCATGCGCCTATTGGGGGGGCTGGCCGCTTCTGATATTGGTAGCGGTGATCACCGTTATTGGTCTGGGCGAGTACTACTCTGCGACCCTCATGACCAACATCTGTCCGGCTGTGCTGGTAGGCTACCTGGGTGCTTTAGCGTTGCTGACGATCACGGCTTTCAGTCCTCCGCCGCAGTGTGACTTGGGTGTGCTGATTGTGCTGGTAGCGGTCGTAGCTGCCGCTATGCTCAGCCAGATTAGGGGCAGTTCCTATGCCGGGGCTACCGTCAATAGCGCGACAACGGTGTTCGGAGTCGTCTACGTCGGCCTGCTGATGAGTTTCTTGCTGCGCCTGGCCGATTTTGATCTTCCCGCCGCGCTTGGTGAGCCAGCCGGCCCCTTTGCGTCCAGCGTCGGGACACTTTTGCTGGTAGCAATTCCCGTC
>JALGTS010000017.1 GCA_029821255.1 Candidatus Zipacnadia bacterium | reverse complement strand
ATAAACGATCTGACCGTCATCCAACAGTTGGAAGACGAGCGGCAGAGGTCAGAACGGCTGGAACTGATGCGGGTGTTGACGGCGGGCATGGCTCACGAGATCCGGAATCCCTTGGTAGCTATCCGCACCTTTGCGGAGCTGCTGCCCACACGGATGGACGACGAGGAGTTCCGTTCTACATTCTTCGAGACTACGACTGACGAGATTGAACAGATCGACCAGCTGGTCGGACAGCTTCTGAGTCTCTCAAAACCCCCCGGCGCCGCTAATGAAGCGATCAATATAAATGAGGTTTGCCAATCGGTAATCCGCTCGGCCTCCGCTCAGGCTGAAGCCAAGCAGGTCTCCCTGACCGCTCGCTTGGCTGATCTCTCCGGCAGCCCAATTGGTGATGAAAGGCGACTCCACCAAGCCATCGTAAACCTGGTCAACAACGCGCTGGAGGCCGAGCCCGAAGGCGGCACCGTGGAGATAGCTACCGAACAGACCGACTCCGCTCATGAGGGAGGGCGCGTGCTGGTGCGGGTGCGCAACGCCGGAAGTTACATTCCGCCGGGAAAAGTTGACAAAATCTTCAAACCTTTCTATACTGATAAGGCTAAGGGCACCGGATTGGGTCTGGCAATCTGCCAGACAATCATTGAAGAACATGACGGAAAGCTGGAGGTCCATTCGCGGCCTGATACCGGAACCGAATTTGTCATCGAACTACCCCTAAGGGCAATGGCAACGGATCATAAGAGCCGCATGACGAAATGATTGCCGCCCTGTTGAGCAACTTAAGTCGGCACTGGGAAGAACAGATCGGAGATTGTCTGCACCACGAGGCGGTAGTGCTGACTGCTGGCCACGATGATGATGCGCTGGATATTCTTCGGGCAGCGGATGTGGACCTGGTGGTGGTCGGGCTGGAGTCCCTCACCGAGCCTGCCCTGGAGCACTACCACCGTCTCCGTGAACAAGCCCCGCGGGCGATTTTTGTCTGCCTGGCGCCAGAGCATGTTATCGAACAAGTGCGAACCGAGCGTCTGTTTTCCCCCGATATCTGGCTGCACACCGGCAGTACTCCCGCCGACACTGCCGATGTCCTCCGCCAGGCTCTGGCCCAAGCCAATATGACTTGCCATTATGATTCACAGCTAACAGATAAGTCGCTCCTTCATGACTCCATGCAAAGGGCCTCATTCCAAGATTCCCACCCAGCCAGTCAGGTCCTTGAGCAACTTCTCAGCGGGTTTGCTGGCGGCTTTGACAGGGACAGGTTGCTGGAGACCTACCTGAAGGCTGTGGGTGAGCTCGTCCGTCCTGGCAGCTACTGCCTGCTGTGGTGGAACAATGACGAAGACTGCTACACGGTTTGGAATAGTCAAGGGGTGCATCAACGGATCGCAGCCAGTGGACGACTGCTGATTAAGGACGCCTTGCCGAGCTGGTATCAGCGTAACCGTCGTGTACTGAGGCGCGAGGAATTGGCAGACTGGGCCGATCGACAGACTGCCAGCGCCTTAGGCCGCGAAATGGATTTCTTCGGCGGCCAGCTCGTCATTCCACTGTTTATGGATGGCCAAATAGCAGGCTTACTCATCTTAGGCGAGCGCGTTATAGGTCAACCTTACTCGTCAGCGCAGATAGAGACACTGTATCTGCTATCCAGCTACGTGAGTATGGCTCTGCGAGACTTTGAACTGCACCAGCAGTTGCGCATGAGCAAATCGTATATCAAGCGCATTCTGCAGAACATGAATGCCGGCGTTATCACCCTTGATGCTGACGAACGAATCGGTATCTGTAATCCTTGTGCCGCTAAGATATTAGGGATAGAGCGCTCCCGAATAGAAGGATCAGACCTACGTGTGCTGCCATCTCCGCTCGGTGACTATCTGTATGCCGCCCTCCAGGTTCCTGATGAGGCAGTCACCGGTGAAGAAATAACTATCTGGGGTGGGGAGCTAACCCTGCGGGTAAGTACCTCGGCACTGTTGGACGACGACGGCCATGCCACAGGCGCTGTCCTGATAATGGAGGATATGACTGCCGAAGTAGGCCTGGCTGAGGAACGGCAGCATCGGGAACGGTTGAAGGTACTAACCGGACTAGTGGGCCGCCTGGTGCATGAGATTAGGACCCCTCTGACGGCAATTCGTACCTATGCCGACCTGATGGGAGATGCCGGAGATAACCAACCACTGGCACAATTCTGGAAGAATACCGTTGCCCCAGAGATTAACCGTCTTGATGAGCTGACCCGCGAGCTGGTTAGCGTAATTCAGCAACCTGAGCCTGATTTTGAACTAACTCAGATAGAGACATTGATACGCCAGGCCATCGAAAAACTGCAACAGACCGAAGAGATCAGCGAGGCGCTAATCGATGTCCAGATAGACGAGGGGCTCCCCCGGGTGGTAGTAGATCCCCAGACCACCTGTCAGGCACTGTTTTACCTGTTACGACATCTGTACAGTGCTGGTGGCCCTCCTCTGCGTATCCGGGCGGACTCATCGGTCGCCGATGGCGGAGAAAACGTTGTTATTACCGTGTCAGGCCCAGTGCGAGCAAAAGACGAACCGGCCGCTGATGAGATATTTGATCCGGTTGCAGCTCTCCAATGCGAGCACGTTGATCTGGGGCCCGCTATCAGTCGCAAGATAATTGAGAATCAACAGGGCCGAGTTCAGGCTGAATACAAGAACGGAGTACTGCAAATAGAAGTAAGCTTTCCGGCCGCTGCAATGCACCGAATCACGTCGTCTTAGAAGAGATGCTGATGGAGCAGCCAGACAATATTGATATTTTGATAATTGATGACGAAGCCGGGCCACGTGACTCGCTGCGAATGATTCTCAAAGATAGTCATCAGGTCCGCACTGCCAAAAGTGGTCCCGAGGGGCTGGAGATGATTCGTCAGCGGCAGCCGGACTTAGTTTTCCTGGATATAAGAATGCCCGAGATGGATGGCGTAGAGGTGATGCGGCGCATCAAAAAGCTTAACCCGGATATTGAGGTGTCCATAGTTACAGCTTACGCAACCGTGGAAAGCGCCCAAGAAGCTGTCCGCCAAGGAGCAATAGACTACCTGAGCAAACCCTTCGCCGTCAGCGAGGTCCGCGATATAGTAGAGCGGGCTGTGCAGCGTCGCCGCAGACGAGCCGAGCAACAGGCAGTGATAGAGCGGGTCCAGCAGATCAGCAACACCTTAGTAGGTCAGCTTGATGACTTGGGCGTCCAGCCGAACGCCAACGACCAGACTGATCTTCTGGAGCAACTGACCTCAGCTCACAACTCCATAGAAGCCCAACTCACCAATGTAGGGCGATTGAGTGCCATTGGGGAAATCGCCGCAGAAGTAGCCCATGATGTGAATAACTTTCTGTCGGCAATGCTGCTGCGCATTGAAATATTGTTGCTAAAAACCCAGCAGCAGGAGCACCTTTCTGCTGAGGAAATAAGCGCTACGCTCCAGGGGATACAACAAACAGTACGGGATAGCGTGCAGACTGTCGAACGCATCTCCAGCTTCTCACAGTCAGATCCCTATGAGCCCGGTGAACGAGTCCGGATTAATGAAATCCTGAAAAGTGCCGCCGACGTCAGCCTGGGTCGTGCCAGTCGGCGCGAGGATCAAACAATGATCTGGGACCTGGAGGAGGACATTCCCGAGGTTATCGGCAACGCTACGGCGCTGCGCACGGTCTTTGTCAACCTGTTTATTAACGCTTGGCAAGCACTGGAAGGGCCGGGCGAGATTCACGTAAGCTCGCGCTGCGACAATGGCAATGTCGTCGTCAAGATTTCTGACAGTGGCTGTGGAATGTCACCAGAAACTCTGGAGAGAATTGGGCAACCCTTCTTTACTACCAAAGAAGACGGCACCGGCCTGGGGTTGAGTATCGCCCGGCGGGTTATTAATCGCCACGGCGGTAGAATAATGTTTGACAGTACTCCACAGGTAGGCACCACCGTCACAGTGTCTCTTCCTGTAGAAGGACCTGGGGCCCAGAGCCAGCAGGCGTCACTGACACCTGACGTCATCGTCGTCGACGACGATGAGGCCTTCAATGATGCAGTATCAGAGGTCTTGGAGCACCACGGGTGGACCGTAAGCACCAATAGCTCGGGCGTGGCTGGATTGGCTGAGTTTGAGGCTCTGCTGGAAAAAAACGGCCGTCCTCCGCGCGTTGCAATCATTGACCTGCGTATGCCCGACTTGAAGGGCACAGACCTGGCCAAGCGCATAAAACAGCTTGCCCCTGAAGTCTACACCATCCTGGTAAGCGGTTATCTAAACGAAGAACCGGCCGCCGGTGTTTCTCCCCATATTGACATAGTGATTAGTAAGCCCGTCGATCCCAAGCAACTGGTCCAACGTGTTGCAGCAGCCTGTGGGAGAAATTCGGGCAATTCCTCCGAACAGTAGCCGATCAACGCCCCTGGGGCTTTCCGCTGGTTATGACTTGGTTGGCTCGCTCCACCATCTGTGCCATACTGGCGACATCACCGACCAGACACCACAGCCGCGCTTTATCCCGCAACTCCCGTGCTGTCATTCCGGCACATTTGGCAATTAAAGCCATGTCGTCGGGCACACCGGTCAAGATGCCTCCGGCCTCCAGCTCCTTAGCAAACTTCATCGTCAAAGCCGTAAATTCGGCAAACTTCATCCCGTTGACCTTATAAGGGGGAGCATCCCAGAACTGCGGCGGGAAAAGCAGTTTAATCTTATAGTCAAGCCCGGCCAGTAGTAGCTCTTTGGTGTCCACCGTGAAGTTGTACTTCTCAGGCTGCTCCAGCCACGGGGTACCCGGCAGTAGGCCAGGAAATTGCACAGGCACTGAATCCGGTCTGATGCTCATAATAAAACCAAGACTCTCCTTGATCGTCTCTTCAGTATCGAAGGGTAGCGGCACGATCATACTGGTCACTATGAACAACCCCGCCTGTTGCGCCTTCTGCACGGTTTCCTTGACCATAGCCATGTTGATGCCCTTGCGCACGGCTTTATCCAGTACCCATTGACAGCCCGACTCCAGGCCAAAGAAGATCGCATATAAGCCCGACTTAGCCATCACTGCAAAGTGGTCGGGATCGGCACTGGCAAAGTGACCGAAGCAGGCGTACTGAACCTCCAAGTGGCGGTCTAATATCTCTTGGGCAACCTCATACATCAGGCTACCAGGGGTGGATGAACCAGCAAAGCGGAATACTGATATGCCATAGTCGCGGATGACCCGTTCCATCCGATCAACCAGCAACTGAGCGGAAGCAGTCCGCAGCCGTGTACCACTCTCTACGGGATGGGTACAGAATCCACACCGATAGGGACAGCCACGGCTATCGTCCAAGACTATGATCTTGATCTTCTCTTCGCCAGCCATGGCTGGGCATATCTCGGGGTCGTAGACTGGCACTGGCAGATCGTTCAGATCCAACCATCCTGCCCGCGGCACCTCCATAACCTCGCCGTTATGCTGATAGATTATGGCGGGAATATCGGCGAGGTCGCGCTGCCCGGTGGCATGCTCAGCCAGAGCTACTATCGTCGCTTCGGCCTCGCCGCAGGCGATCGCCTCAAAGACACCGGTGCGCTGGTAGATGACTTTATTGAACCAGGAGGCCTGCGGGCCGCCGGCGTAGATGTGCAGGTCAGGAAACTCGGTGCGTAATATCTGAGCCAGGGCGACACTGCCGGAGAAGCCATCGCCATTCCACAATTTGAAGCCGACAAAGTCGGGCTGGAATTTGCCGACCTCTTTGATCAGCTCCCGACCGATCTGGTGCAACTCCGCCTCCTGGTAAGCCTCCAGCCGACCGGCGAGCTGCGCAAGTTGCGCCAACTGTTGCGGACTCCCCGCTTGCTCACCGCCCATCAGCATCCTTTCTGCCAACGGCTTGACTTGGCTGGACAGTTCCTCGGGGAAAAGTCGCCGCATTGTGGCGAGAGTCCCGTAATCAATTATGCGGACGTCGTGGCCTGCTTCCAGCAAAGCCCCCGCTAAGTTGGCTAAACCATTGTCCGGAGTAAGGCTGCTGGGCGTATAGGGATATCCGGCATAGCTGACTAAAAGTGCCCGTGCCATTGGGTTGGCTCCTTGGTAGATGCAGTTGACTACACTGTATGCCCGGCAGTTGAAACAACATCAATTGGCTTCGCCGCCGGGGACTGATTTTCCTCTGATTGCGGCCCTGTTTTGAGGAAGGATTTTTCCCAGAACACCAACAATATTATACCAGCAAGCGGTGCAATAATATAATAGCCATAGCGAGCTGATCAGCTATGAAGCGAACACTGTTAGCACTGTTGTTAGCCATTGTAGTCTGCACGCCAACAGTTGCCCAGCCTGTTTTTGATTACGTAAATGCTCCCGACGAAGCCTATAGTTGGACCAAGAGAAGCGAAGAGAAAATCGGGCAGGAAGCCACCTTAACTGAGCTATCCCTGACCTCCCAGCTATGGCGAGGTATTCGCTGGGTTCATCGGCTGCAAATCATAACGCCACGCCAGATGCACCATCCCCAAGCCGCTATGCTGGCCATCACTGGTGGAAGCCCCAATAAGCAGGAGCTACGCTCCTTAGCAACAGTTGCTAATGTGCTTGCAGCGCCGGTGGTGGTGCTCGGTGACATACCCAACCAGCCGTTGTTTAATGGATTAACTGAAGACGATCTAATTGCCTACACCTTCGACCGATACTTGGCCACCGGGGAGAGCGACTGGCCGTTGCTCTTCCCGATGACCAAAGCGGCAGTGCGGGCGATGGATGCCGTTGAAGAGTATACAGGCCAGACCTGGGAAACCCCGGTATCAAAATTCTATGTCACCGGCGCATCCAAACGCGGCTGGACAACCTGGTTTACCGCAGTCGTTGCGCCCCAGCGCTGTGTCGGAATTGCCCCGATGGTCTATGACAACCTCAACCTCTCCGCCCAGATGGCCCATCAGGTCAAGGTTTGGGGAGGCTATAGCGAAATGATTAATGAATACACCCAGCGCGGTCTACCTCAGCAGCTATCTACACAAAGTGGTAGGCGACTGGCTGAAATTGTCGACCCTTATACCTACCGGCAACGGGCCACCATGCCTAAGCTTATTATTTCTGGCACGAATGATCGCTACTGGCCGCTGGATGCAGCTAATCTGTATTTCGACACGTTGCCTGAGCCTCGTTATTTGCTGTATATCCCTAACTGCGGGCACGGGCTTGAGGACACAATGCAAGTAGTTACAGCGCAGGTCGGCTTCTTTGCAGCCTGCACCGGACAGGTGCCATTACCCAAGCTGGACTGGAAGTATCAGGCAGGCCGGCACCTGCGGCTGGTGATTTCGTCTGATGTACCCCCGCAGCAAGTCTTACTGTGGACTGCCACCTCGCCGACCCGGGATTTTCGCGATGCGCTCTGGCAGCAATCCCCTATCCACCAACACAACAATCAGTATGTTGCGCACATCCGTTATCCCCAAGCCGGCTACCAAGCTATCTTCGGAGAGGCCATTTACGATTTGGCCGGCAATAAACTGTTACTCTGCACGCAGGTGCGGATAGTTGGTCCGCAGAGCCAGACGTCGCCGCAATAGCTCCGCACCTGGGGAGAAGGAGCAAAGGTATGTCCTGTCAAGAGATGACGCCCAAGGAGCGCTGGCTGGCAGTGCTCAACCGTGAGCCGACCGACCGAGTCCCCACTGATTATTGGGCAACTCCTGAAGCTGACCAAAAGCTCAAAGAATACCTGGGCTGCGAAACGACAGAGCAGGTATGCGAGATACTGCATATCGATCTGGTGGTAAAAGTAGGCGGGAAATATGTAGGGCCGGAGTTAGCCAAGGGGGAAGATGTGTTTGGCTGTCGCTATCAGCAGGTAGACTACGGCACCGGGCATTACTCCGAGATTAGTTACAATCCACTGGCCGAGTTTGATTCAGTTGCAGAGATCGAGCGCCACTACCGATGGCCCGAGCCTGACTGGTGGGACTATTCACACCTGCCCGAGCAGATTGCTGGCAAAGAGGATTACCCCATTCAGGGAGGAGGCTCGGAGCCATTTCTCAGATATTGTACGCTGCGCGGCCTGGAGCAGGGCTTTATGGATCTGGTCATCAATCCTGATATGGTTGACTACTGCTTGGATATCCTCTTTGATTTAGCCTACGAGAACACTCGGCGTATCTACGAAGCTATACCTGGCCAAGTTACATATAGCTATATCGCCGAGGATCTTGGCTCCCAGGAGAGCTTGCTCTTCTCAAAATCCCATATTCGCAAATTTTTCATCCCGCGGATGAAGCGGATGATGGATCTGGCCCATGAGCACGGTGCTTTTGTTTTTCACCACAGCGACGGCGCTATCCGCGACATTCTGCCTGATATGATTGCCGCTGGCATTGACG
The DNA here is from genome assembly GCA_029821255.1 of Candidatus Zipacnadia bacterium. GTDB lineage: Bacteria > Armatimonadota > Zipacnadia > Zipacnadales > Zipacnadaceae > JALGTD01. The sequence goes on along the minus strand of JALGTS010000017.1, from coordinate 1,484 downwards.
TGCTCAATCCGATTCAGTGGCGATGCAAAGGTATGGACCGGGCGGCTCTGAAACGTGACTTCGGCGACCAGATTGTATTTCACGGGGCGATGGACAACCAGTATACACTGGCTTTTGGGACAGTTGACGAAGTCCGCCAGGAGGTCATAGACAATTTGCAGATTTTAGGGGCAGGCGGCGGTTATATTCTGGCACCCTGCCACAGGATCCAGGCAGTCAGCCCACCGGAGAACATTGTGGCAATGTACGAAACCGCCTATGAGTACAGTCGGGGCAAGGGTTAGTCCTCATATTGGGGCACTGACACATTTCGCGATGCTGCGCCGCTCACTCGCTGCTATTGCCGTATTCGGCGGCGATCGTTTCGGCGAAGGATCGCGCCGCTTCCTCGGCTAAATCACTGTCGCGAGCCTCAACCATCACACGCACAACCGACTCAGTGCCTGAGGGTCGAATCAGCAACCGGCCAATATCGCCAAGTTTAGCCTGCCATACCTCCATTTGTTGTTTAAGCTGGTCGTTTTGCTGGTATCCGTACTTGTCGCGCACGGGCACATTGAGTAGAATCTGGGGTACCTTGGTGAGGGGAGTACAAAGCTCAGCCAATGTACAGCCGGTGCGCGCCACTACCTCCGCTACCCGCAGGGCGGTGTATATGCCGTCCCCGATGCCGACCTCGGCAAATATGATGTGGCCGGACTGCTCGCCGCCCAGTATAGCACGGTGTGCTTTCATCTGCTGGAGGACATTGCGGTCGCCCACTGATGCCCTTATTAACTCTATGCCGGCAGACCGAAGTGCCATCTCCAGCCCCAGGTTACTCATCACTGTGCCGACAACCAGGGGCGGGTCAAGCAGGCCGCGGTTGTTCAGGTCGCTGGCTATGATGAACTTGATGAAATCACCGTCGCGGACTGTGCCAGTGTGATCCACGAAGACAGCCCGGTCGGCATCCCCATCCCAAGCCACTCCCAGGTCAGCACCCCCTGCCACCACCTGTTGAGCTGTAAGCTGGGGGTTGACCGATCCGCAGCCATCGTTGATGCGCGCTCCGTCGGGGGTAGCGTTCAGCGCGCTAACTTCCGCCCCGGCGCGACGTAGTGCCTCCGGGCCTAACTGGAAAGCAGCCCCAAAGGCGCAGTCCACCACAATCTTGATTCCCTCCAGGGATACCGTCTCGCCCAGACTTGACCGGAGCAGCTCCAGATACTGCTCGCCAGCGTCGGGGTAGTCGGAAATGGTGCCCACCTCAGTGCCGGTAGCTTGGGACTCTGTATCTTCCTCAGCCAGGAGAAACCTTTCAACGGCACTTTCAGCCTGCTCCGACAGCTTCTCGCCGTGGGAGTTAATCAGCTTTATACCGTTAAACTCGGGAGGGTTGTGCGAGGCCGATATGACGACCCCGCCCGCCTGGGCTTGCTCCCGGACTAACAGGCACAGCCCAGGCGTGGTCAATATCCCACAGTCCTGGACATCAATGCCGG
>JALGTS010000353.1 GCA_029821255.1 Candidatus Zipacnadia bacterium | reverse complement strand
TCAGTGCCGAACCCGCAGCGTCTGTCAACATAGGCCAATTGCAGCGAAGCTCTACGGGTTGGCGGACGACGGTACAGATAACTGGCCCGGGCTACCTGCCACGGCGCGAGACAGTCAATGTTGGTATGGATCTGATTTCCCGGCCAACTGTCTCGCCTCAGTCGGTGCTGGTTAGTAATGAGCCGGAGCGTGTCACTGGACCGAGCACGCTGCTCCGCGAGTCCTTGGCGAGTGGCGAGAGCTGCCGACTCCTCTGGCACCATGTTAACAATGCCTCAGTGCCTCTGACCTTTGCCGTTAGAATTCTGAATACCAGCGATGAGCCAACAAAGGTCTTCATCTTGGGCGATGAGGCCGGCCCTGACACCGACGAAATTCACACCGGCCATACGGCTATGTATGACTTCTGGCGCATGCTGCTAGGTTCGGTTGTCGGCCTGGCAGGCCTACCAATGCACTGCCTTACCTGCGCGCATTGTCAGCGGCATCTGCCAGATGACCAATATTGGGCCTGAAGCGGTTATGATTGAGGTTATCGCTCAGTCCAGGGCCAGCGATCCACCGCTAACAGCGATTGACACCAGCGCTGAGCATCTATCCACGCTGTCTGAGTTCCGTTATGCGCCGTGTCAAACCGCCGAGCTTCACCACCAAATCGGTGGGGCGTGGAGCTTCCTGCGCATCGGCAAGCCCAGCAGCGACCCCGATATAGTCCAGCGTAAGGGTGGACAACGCCCGAGAGCAACCGGCGACATTTGAATTAGCGGTGACGGCTGCCGCCGGGCCCGGACGGGGAGTCTATCTGATAGATGGCCATCTTACCGATACCGGTACGATGCGACCGTATGAGGAGAAACTACTATGGCGAGGCCTGGTCGCGGCCAGCGGGAGTCGCTCGCTTTCTGTCCAGACCATACCTCAGGCCGGCTCCAACTACCCTGTTATGTTGGTCGTGCGTACAGCCACTCACTGACTGCGGTGGCGTGGTTATGGTGTGCGAGCGCGTGATAAATTGCGTGTAATAATCGTCTGGTAGCCCTTGCTGTCAATGGCCAACGCCTTGATGGTGAAGAATTGCTGGTCGGCGGGCACCTGCACGTCAACCGTAAACTGGCCGTTAGGTTTTTGTGTGACCGGTTGGCCGTTGACGGTCAGCTTAGCCCCGCGTTCGCAGCGGCCCTTGACCGTGATGGTATCGCCAGACCATTCCGCATTGTTGCCCGGACTGGTGATCTCTAGGTAGGGCCCAAGCGGCGAGTTGTGGGCTATCTTGTTTAGCACCTAACCGTGCTACCTTATTGGCAGGGACCTTCACCTCGCCGCTGTCGCTGGCGATGGTAACTTGGCCCTCGTAGACTGATATTTCGGTGGAGCCGTCAGCGGCCACCTCCACGGCAAACATTGTTCCGCGCACTCCTGCGGTAGCAGTGGGGGTATTTATGAGGAATTTATCCTGCTGAGAGAGCATCCGTAGCACCCTAATCCAAATCTTGCCGATATCAAGCCGAAAGGCCGACTGTTCAGCGCCCTTGTAGACTTGGCATTTTTGCACGGTCAGTTTAGTACTCGGCTCCATCCGGATGCGGGTACCATCAATCCAATTCAGTGTGCAGCGGCTCTCTGCCGCGGTGGTCAGGGTATCGCCTGCCTGCACTAATCGCCGCTCGCCCAGGGGGACGGCATGCTCTTCTCCCTTACGAGTGATACTGACCGTCCCTGATAGTTCACTGACCCGCGCCACTCGCTGCAGGACCGAAACTGACTGAGTCAGCAGCAAAAGTAGGCCAAGCAGGAAGGCGAATCCCAGGATAATGACGAAACTAGCCTTGCGCATTGACTCCAGCCTCCAACTGTCGCCGTCTTGGCTCTCATTCCAGGCGCGCTTGGTGTCCAATGAAAATTTACCCCCATCGGGGGATTGTTAAACGATAGAGGAACCCGCGATGGCGAGCAGAGATTCGCCAGGCTCTCGTTTCCCGTACAAGATGGTCGGCCGGTTTGTGCTCATTGCTCTGGGATGCACACTGGTGATGTTGGTTGCGGCCTTCTGGCCCCAGGTCACCATGCTGGATAGGATGGAGCTGCGTACCGTGGACGGGCGCTTCCACTTGCGTGGTCCTCTGCCGCCCCATCCTGATATCGTTCTGGTCACGGTTGGTGAGGATAGCATCAACAAAGTCGGCAGGTGGCCGTGGCCCCGCCAGTTGTTTGCCCGTATGACCCAACAACTGATGGCCGCCGACGTCCGCGCTATCGTATATGACATATTCTTCATTGAGCCTGGCCTGGAGCTGGCTGGCGATGCGGCTTTCGCGCAAGCTATTGCCAGCGCCGGCAATGTCTATCTGGCGGGTTTTGCTGCCGGCCCTGAGCAAGCAGGCGACTATGGCCCCGACTTAAGTGTTCAAGAAATGCCGTCAGCAGAGCAGGACCAGACGCTCCACCACTGGGCCTGGAATGAGGCTACTGTCAATAAGGGAAAAGGGCTGCTCCGTTGGGCGAGCATCTACCAGCTTCCTGATTTGACCTATCCCCTTGCCCGCCTGGCGCACGCCGCCCAGGGAGTGGGTTACACCTGCCTGGTACAGGCCCCCGATGGCATTTTTCGCTACACCCCACCAGTGGGCTATTTTAGGCACCGGTTATATCCATCTCTCCCACTGGCGGTAGCCGTCGGAGTGCTGGGTGCTCGCCCTGACCAGATTAGCGTAAATTTTGGCCACTACGTGCGCCTTGATGACCAGCATATCGTTCCTCTGGACCGCTGGGGCCGGATGGTGATAAACTTTGTCGGTGAGCGCAATACTTATCTGCACGTGCCGGCCTGGAAAATACTTACCGAGAGCGAAGACACCTCGCAATTGGAGTTGCAGGGCAAAATTGCAATAGTGGTCATCACTGCCGAGGGTCTGCACGATGTGCGGGCTAGTCCCTTCGGCGGGCTGCTGAGCGGTGGTGAGATCCAGGCTACCATCCTGGATAACATACTAACCCAGCGCTTCCTCATCCAGACACCACCGGAAAAGATGCTGCTAATACTT
>JALGTS010000016.1:5334-15414 GCA_029821255.1 Candidatus Zipacnadia bacterium | reverse complement strand
CCGATGTTTACTCAGTCGCTTCAGGTCCTCGACATTGCCTGATATAAGAGCTTCCTTCTTCGCACGACTCCATCTCTTGACCTGGCGTTCACGTCGGACGGCCGAACTCTTGTTGTCGTAGCTTTCTGAGTAGATCAACCGCACCGGACGTCGCCTTGAGGTATAGCTTGGGCCTCGGCCAGCGTTGTGTGCCGCAATCCGTTGCTGAACATCGTCAGTAGAGCCGACATAGTAAGAACCGTCGGAGCAGCGCAGGATGTACACGTAGAAGAGCTTGCCCATCGTGTTCGCCCTTCGGCCCATTCGACAAGCTCAGGCCCTTCGGCAGGCTCAGGACACCATTTGACGCGCTACGTGCATAATGGGATGAGTCAGACGACAAGAATGGCTCGCCATGAGCAAGCCCCGAAAGGGGCGCATCGAATGGTGGAGGCGGCGGGAATTGAACCCGCGTCCGAAGAGGTGCTGCTAAAGCATCTACAGGCTTAGTATGTGTATTAGTTTCGCTTCCGATAAGCCCACATACCCGGCTGAACCCGGAAGCTAGCTGAGACTCGGGTTTCCTCGCCGAGTGGCCCAGCAGCGCCCGGCGAGTAGCTAATCTCTATGACGTCGGCCCTCAACCCGATTAGCAGAGCCAAGGGGACGTGCTGCTTTCGTTAAGCAGCGAGTGCCATGGTGTTGGCATTTATTGGTTTTCCGCGTTTTACGAGACAGCGGAGATCTCGGCCTGCAGCCTTAACTCGCAGCCTCCCCGTCGAATCCAGTTCGCCCCCATTGCTACCTATACTTATTATACCCCATTTAACTGCTTTCAATAAGGTTAGACAACCATAAGCCCCATTATGTTCGCCTGTTTACTGAGGTACAAAAGCGTCTGCCGGGAGCTGCGTAGCAGGAGGGCCATACCACCCATTAGCTACTGAAGTCGATAGACCTGGTCGCCCACGCGGACGCGATCGCTGACCAGGATGGCTACGTCCTCGCCAGGCCCGGCCTGTTGAACGTCGGCGTGGTCAATCTGCATTGATTCGACCTTCTGGACCAGATCAGTAGTGTTACCCTTGATGTGGATGGTTTCACCCAGGTTTAGCTGAGTGTGTAACTTCAGTACCGCCGCCGGCACATGGCCGAAATAGTGGGTAACTTCCCCAATCAGCTCTTCACCTGTCATCTGCTCGCTACTCATAACCGATCACCTTCTCTCCGTTGGAATAGTATAGTCCTATTGCCGCCGTTTGGCGCCGAATTTCTTGCGTTCTGCGCGGGCCTTCTCACGTCGCGCAATGTCACGCCGCGTAGCCAGATACAGGGCCAGCCAGCCGCCTCCCATCATGCCGCCACCAGCGAGCACGAATACCACCACCAGTGTCAATGTGGGCAGTTGATCTAATTGTTCAGAGAAGATTTTGTAGATAGCAAAATAGCCTAATATTCCCGCCGCAAAGCCGATCACTGCTCCGATAGCACCCCATAATAGCTGCATCAATTCGTTCATCTCCCGACACAATCTGCTCAAGTAGCAAATGATTGCGGCTCTACGTGTTGTGTTGCACGGCCACCTTCTCTTACTAACTATAGCAGGGACTGCTGGTAACAGTCAAGTGATAGCTGGCCGCCTGCGGCGCAGTTGCGTGGGGAATAGACAATTGGCACTTTGGGTATAATTGTTGAAGGAGCATAAGTTAAAACTGATAAGCCGACCGTAGGAGGAGAATTGCTGTGAAGCATCTGATAAAAGCAGCTATAATAGCCTTTGTCGCTGTCTTAATAATCGTTGTTAACGGTTGTGGAGGTGGGGGAGACGGTGCCCCGGGGACGAGCTGGCCGGCTTACACCCCACCGCCGGAAGTGGCCGACGAAACCGAGCAGGCGAGCTTTGCTGCCGACCAGGCAACTACCGCCATTCAGCAGATAGGCGGCATCTCCGAAGCCAATCCCTGGATGATTTCCAACGCCAACATTGACGCACTGGCTGCACTGGCCAGGCGCATCTTGCAGGAAGCCGGGGTGATGGCAAATAGCGCTGCCAATGATGCACCTGCTACGACCGTGACGGTGCTGGCTGATTTCGCTATGTACCTTGCCGAACAGATGCCTCAGTCAGAGGGTGAAGTCCGGCCCGCCGAGACCCACGAGATAGACTGGCAGATTGATGATATTCACTGGACGGGCAGTGTGGTGATCAATTTCAACACTATCAACGGGTCTATTCACGGCGAAGGGCCTGATACTGATGCAGAGATCGAGATCCGTGGTAGTATTGGCCTCACTGCAGCCCATGCCACCATCACCGGTGATGGTTATATCAGTTGCACGGTCGGTATCCAGGAGTGGGACGACGAAGTAGCCGCGGCGTGCACTGACTACAACGGTAGAGCTTATCTGGACGACTACATCAGCCTCACCGTTAACCGTGAGGGCGATGTGTGGACGGATTTCAGCGGCACATGGGATATGAGCGATGAGTTCGCTATTTACGAGGCGGAGCAGTGGATGGTTAAGAACAAGATTGAGGGAACCCATGCGGTCAGCGGCACGATCGGTGAGGACTATGCTTTTACCTTTGAAGCTGACCTTGACTATTACTTCGGCGTTCTGGCCGGCGAGGGCTTCTTGTGGGCGCACCACGACGGCCTGCTGTCCGGCGGCTTTGACTCCAACCAGCAGATCGAGTGGTTCGCGGTGTCGCAGGAGATTGATCTGAGCAACGGTATGACCGCAACAATTGTCGTCGAAGACTGGCAGGTCAGCGGCGAGGTGCGCGACGCCGCAGGAGAACTGCTGGCTACCTTCAGCGGTGATCTGCAGGCCGGCACCGGCCAGATTGAATGGGTAGGTGGTCCTACCGAGTCAATTGAGTGGCATTGGAGTTAGTTTGTGCCGTGGGGTGCCCGGTGCCGCCCGGGACGGGTTGGAAAGAAGGCAGCTATTGTAGCCGATGGCCAAGGCTTAGCAGCTTACGCCTTGGCCATCATAGTGTGTGGAATTGACAGAGAATGGATTATTACTTAGCATTCATCCGAGAAATGGTGGTTGGGTAGCAACTGCATTAATGGCTTCTCTGACCTATATATGATGGGCAACGGAGGCGAAAGCTACGCAATGTTAGCTGGCGAAACTTATGATGACCTTGATCGGAACGAGTTCGTTTCCCCCTCTGCTCCGTATCGCCTTCAGCCGTGGTGGTTTTGGAACGGCGAGATGGACCCGGAGTTGATGCGTTGGCAAATAGGGGAAATGCACCAGAAGGGCTGTGGGGGTTTCTACGTAACACCGCGCCAGGGGTTGGCTATTCCGTATCAGTCCAAGGAGTACTTTGACCGGTTCCGTCTGGCGCTACAGGAGGCTACAGACCGCGGGATGCTGGTGGGAATTATGGACGACTTCCCTTATCCCAGCGGCATGGCCGGCGGCGAGACGACCTGGCGGTATCCGGGATTCATCCGAGCACAGTTGCGGGCGGTGGATTTTGTTGCTACTGGCCCTCAAAGGATAAGTCGGACGTTAGGCACAGGCGAGGTATTACGAGCGTGGGCATTTCCCATAAGAGACGATAGGGTCTGCTGGGACGAGCGCACCGAATTGCGCCAGAGTGTGGGCGTCTCGCACGCTTGCACCGGCCTACACTGGGGCAAAAGCCTCACTTCATACAGCTATGCGCGTTTTGGCGGCTATCTGCCGGAAAATGAGTTGGTCTGGCAGGTGCCCGAAGGCGACTGGCGCGTGATGATCTTCATTGTGGACCGAGTGCGATCGTTCAAATACTATGGGGAGTTTCTTGACACCTGCAATCCCCGGGCGGTAGAGCATTTTCTGAATCTGACCATAGGCCGGCACCAACAAGCACTGGGAGAGCCGCTGGGCCGCCGGCTGCGGTCCATCTTTACTGATGAGACTACGGCGGGGAACTGGACGTGGCAGATGCCCCATCTGTTTGAGCAGCGTTGTGGCTATAATCTGCTGGACCGGCTTCCGCATCTAATCGCTGATGTCGGGCCGGAAAGTCCACGGGTACGTTATGACTACCTCGCCACCCTGCATGATCTGTTTATGGAGGCCTATCACCTTCAATATGCCCGCCGGTGCGAGGGAAATGGGTGCTTATACACGACTGAGGTGCCCATGCTACGCAACGCTGACCAGGGGGTGGTGCACGTTCCCGGAGTCGATCATGCCCATGAGCGTATCGGCGAAGAACTGAACCACGGATGGCAAACCCGGGATATTACCAGCTTCCGGAGCTGGCCCAAGTTCGCTGCCTCAGTGGCTGCTCAGCGAGGGAAGCCCCGGGTGGCCGTAGAAGCCTTCCATAGCCTCGGTTGGGGCGTGCGCATCGCTGATTTGAAAGCCCTCATAGATCGGATGGCTGCCCTCGGTGTGAATCTGTTCGCCTTACATGGCTTTTACTACACTGCGGGAGGTCCAGCTAAGTTCGACGCTGCGCCCTCCGAGTTCTACCAGCACCCCTGGTGGGAGCATTTCCGCAAGCTCGCTGACTATGCCGCTCGTCTGGCATACGTGGCCAGTCGCGGCCAGTATGTGGCACCGATAGCTGTCCTGGACCCGATTCCCAGTAATTGGACTACTGGCGCTGATGAGTGGAGTGTGCTGCGCCAACTTGGTCTCAATGCGGACATTGGGGATCGGCTCAAGGATGATTGGTCCTGGGTTTACGAGACGCTGACGGCTGCACAACGCGACTTTCATAGCCTTGATCCGCAGGACCTCGCCTCCGGCTCCGTAGAGGATAAGCAGTTGGTAGTGGGCGAGGCGCGCTATCAAGCGCTGATTATTCCGCCGATAGCCAGCCTTGAGAGGGCTGCCTTCGAACAAATACGTAGCTTTGCTGAGACCGGAGGGGTAGTGCTCTGGTTGGGTTTGTTGCCTTTCCAGCACATTGATGAAGCCTCAACAGTGGTAGCAGATGCAGCAGCTATGTTCAATTTGGACGCTGCAACAGTTGCTGACGAATATCTTTACGGTGAACTGGCGAAGCCGCAGTGGTTGACGCACGGCAGGACCAGGTTTCTTGCGGCCCCCGGAGGATTGCGCCGCTGCCAGGCTGATAAGATATTGTTGGATGGCCTGGCCGAGTTGCTTCCACCTGGGCTTGAGTTTGACCTGCCGTCACGCTGGCGAGACCACATCCTGGTACATCAGCGTCGTGTAGAGGGTCGTGACATCTTCCTGATGGCCAACTGCTCTCCCCAACAACTCGCCACCCAGGTCCATCTACCAACTGACGCTGCCGCCGTTCAGCATTGGGATGCTGAGAGTGGTGAGTGCATTGCTGTAGATGCACACAGGAACGGTGAGAGGCTGACTGCACCAGTCGTACTGCCGCCCCACGGAACGGCCATATTGATCACCTCTGAGCGCGCCGACGCTACACCGCGCCGAACCGAAGAGCCGGTTGTGTTGAAGCTGGACCTCACCTCAACTTGGTCAGTCGCGCAGATGCCTCGCAACTTTCTGCGCCTGGGCAAGTTCAAAGTTCGCCTCGGTGAGCATCCTGACCAGCCCGAGATTGACGACGGGCCCAGTATCCCGCCTGAGCCGATAATCAATACCATCTCGCGGCTATCCTTGCGAGAGCCGGTGCCCATAGAGATCAAGCCCGGATTCTGGGCCCCATCTGGCTTCGCAGTTAGTTATCCCCTGGTGGTTACCTACCGCGCCCGGTTCTGCGCTGAGCATATCCCTGACGACCTACGCCTGGTCGCAGATCGCCACGGCTTGGCTGGTTCTGCGCAAATCTTTCTCAACGGACATCGGCTGCCGCTTGAGGAATTTGAGACGGATTTTGTGTTTGACTATTCGAATATCTCGCTGCCCATCTCCAGGTATGCACAGAAGGGAGAAAACTCCATCTCGGTAGTGATGGAGGTTGAAGCTGATGATGAGGGCCTGGTGGACGCTCTCTGGTTGGCGGGTAGCTTCGGGGTAACCCCACTCTCGGATTCACTGCGCACTATAGTGGAACCGCCGGAGCAAGTATGTCCTTTGGAGCTGGCAGACTGCGGTCTGCCTCATTTTGCTGGTACACTATCCCTCAAATGCTGCGTCAACCTGACCACGAACTACACGCATCTGGGGCTGGCCACGGAGGGTAATCAGTTTATTGAATGTGCCCAGCTACTCCTCAACGGTGAGGATCTTGGGGTGCGTTGCTGGCCGCCGTATCGGTGGGTAATTCCCGAGGATCTGCGCCGTACGGGCGAGGCTGCAGTTACCCTGAAAATTACCACCTCGGCAGGGCCGGTCATTGAGGGCAGGATTTACGATCACCAGACCGACGAATATCGGGAGGTATAATCGCAGCAGGTCGCGGCGCCGGGCGCTCACCGAGCAAGCCGCCAGCGACTGCATTTTATGTCACCAAAGTAAGCCTCATATCAACACCTGGTGAAGACTAAGCTGCGTCATTTCCAGCATAGATATGCCGCACTACGCCGTCAAGACGCTTACTAACCTGTTGAGAATCACGATTCGGCACACAATGTGAGGCCTGCCGGGGGTTATGTAACGTGATCCGTTGCTGGTCGGAGATCGTGCCGTTGATGATCTTATGTGCAGTGTCGGGCCCGCCAGCTATGGCTGGGCGCTTCTATCTGGAGTCCAGCGGGAAGGACTTCCAGGCCATAATCATTGCGGATATGCCCACTGGTACTGCCGACTTTGCCGCGCGGGAGCTCCAGCACTACATCAAATGCGTAACTGGCGCGGTTTTGCCTGTACTTTCTGACACCGAGGACGACTTACCCATACCGGCCGTACTGGTCGGCCCCAGTCGTCTGACGCGGGAGCTGGACCTGGATGAACACACCCTTCCCCCAGAGGGTTTCTTCCTAAAAACTACCGACGACTATCTGGTGATCGCGGGTAATGATCATCCGGCGTGGACCAAGGAGATCTACGAAAAGGAAGAATGGGTCTTCCTGGGGGATATCAAAAGGGAGGCCGGTACGCGCATTGGCACGTTGTATGGCGTCTATAGCTTCTTAGAGGAGTTTGCCGGTGTAGGCTGGTACTTCGCAGGACCACTGGGAGAGGTGGTGCCAGAGGATCGTGATGTAGGCGTTCCTCAGTTAGACCGTGTGGTGGCCCCCGATTTCTCCTATCGACGACTGGGTATTGGACAGGAGGGCTCCCTGGGGGAGCTGCCCTTCCCTGAAACGCAGCGGTTCTACTACCAGGAATTGGACCGGCGCTTCCTGCTACGTCTACGCACAGGGGCTTACCCAGCGTATTACTGTAATCACTCTATGTATTACTGGGGCAGCCTGTTTGGAGAGAAGCACCCTGAGTACTTTGCTCTGGTGGATGGAGAGCGGACTAACGACTGGGGCTGGACAGGCGAGAACCGAGGCGGCGCTCAACGCGACTTCTGTTGGGGGAGTCCAGCCATGATCCAACAGCAAATACAGGAAATGCGGCGGTTCTTTGGCGGAGAAATTGAGCGCCATCGCTGGATTTGGGTCTACGCGGACAAGTCAGCTTATCCCATAGCGGGTAACGATGGAACCATGCGTGCCTGCGAGTGTGAGCATTGCAGCAAATGGGTGAACAGGGAGGGGGAATATCGCCGCTCACAGTCGGACCTCTATGCGTACCACCTCTCCGAGGTCGCCAAGGTTGCTGCAGAGGAGTTCCCTACAAAATATATCATAGGTCTGGCCTATGGGCCGCGCATGCTACCGCCGCAGCGGGTAGAGTTACCCAAAAACGTAATGATGTGCCTTGCCTTCACTTGGACACCGACTCTGTACGATCCGGAGACGAAAGCCGCTTATGATGGCTTAGTAGCAGACTGGTGCAAGCAGGCGAAGATAGCCTGTATGTGGGAGTATACCAACGCTTTCCGCGCCCACACGCCCCACATGCCGCTGGTGGTTCCCCATGCTGTAGCTCAGGAGATCAAAGCCCGCAAAGGTCAGGTGGGCGGCTTCTACTTCTGCCACTTCGCCACCAGTGTCTTTGACCAGTTAGAGCTGTGGTTGGCTGGGCAACTGATGTGGGACGCGGACCAGGAAGTTGAGGCCTTGATTGGCCGGTTCTTCGCGGACCTCTACAGCCCGGCTGCGGAGCCGGTAAAGAGCATTTACTTGTATCTGGAGGACCTGTGGCGGGAGGAAATGCAGACCTACAGCCCCCCGGTGGATCGCACCCAGTGGGCTAGTGCACCTTGGTGGAAGTCCTACCCCCGCGAGCGCATTTGGGCGCAGGTTTTTACTCCCGTGAGGATGATGGAGACCCTAAAGCTACTGGCGGAAGCCCGCCGTCTGGCCAGGGACAACCTTACAATCCAGCGTCGCCTGGACCGCCTAGAGACGGGCCTGAAGCTGGCACTGGCGGAAAGCTTTGCGGCCGACTATGAACGCTGAGGTCAGGCCGTGAGTCCCAGCGATAAGACGAGCCCAACATTGGTTATATTTATTTAGGATGAATAATAAGAAATGATTCGCGGAAACAATCTGATGCTACCACAGCGGTATGGTAGTTGGTACACGGCTGGCGAGCAGTCGGGTACTTGGCCAAGGAGTCCTCTGAAGATCAGATTGATTAGGTTGACGGCTGACAGGCTTTGTAGTACCGTTTGCTTTGCAAATTCGTTTGAGATACCAGTGAGCTACTGTGGGCTGCAGTTGCACTTCGGAATGTTAGGTCTATCAGCATCTGAACAGCCAAGCAAGTGAGTTTGCCAGGAGGACTAAGTTATGAGTGAATCGGTCAAGCGTATTAAGTTGACTGTAGAAGAGCCGGCGGGAATCAGTCGCACTAACTGGCCGGTAACCCAGGGAGTGCCGTTCGGCAGGGGGGAGTTGAAGCAGGGATCTAATATCCGTATAGTCACAGGCGACGGCACAGTGCTACCTGCCCAGGGCCTGACTCTGGCTACTTGGGGGCCGGAGAGTGAATATATCCGGTGGTTGCTGGTGGATTTCCAGGTTGACCTGGCAGCAGGAGAAACTAAGGAGCTATACCTGGAGTATGGCCAAGATGTGTAACCTGTTGAGCCGAAGCAGCCAGTTACGGTGGAGCGAGTTGGCCCCCGCTACTGCATAACAACTGGCCCTATGCAGGTAGAATTGCGTAATACAGCCGACTTTCTGGCAGCCTGCCGCGTAAGAACCAATGAGGGTTGGCACGATATTTTTCGCGGGGGACCAGGTCCGTTCCTGTATATGGTCGATCAACGAGGGACTTGGTATGACTCTTGGGCTGCGGCACCTGACCCGCAGATCACTATCGAGCAGCAGGGACCTATGCGTACATCCATCAGCGTCAGTGGCTGGCATGCTTCAGCCGATGGGCGCCGTTTCTGCCCGTACTACCTACGCTTGCACTTTTTCGCCGGCAGGTCCGACATTCGCTTGCAGCACACCTTTGTCTTTGACCAGGATCCCGACCTCATTGAATTGGCTGAGATAGGTATGAGCTTTCCTCTGGACCTCGGTGACGAGCTGCGAATGGCTTATGGAGGGCAAGCCAAAGCTCACTGGGCCCGCGAGTATCAACGCAGCTACATCGTACAGGATTCTGACCAGCACTATAGAGTTATGCGCGATGGACAGCAATTCGGGGAGGGCCAGCGGACATCAGGGTGGGCCAGTCTCAGCGGGCATCTGGGCAGCGTGACGGCGGTTATTCGCAACTTCTGGCAAGAATATCCTAAGGGGTTCACCATAGAGGAGGATCGGCTGGATGTGCAGATATGGCCTGCTGAATGCGGAGAGACTCTCAAGTTCACCACCCCCTTTAAGGGAGAGGCTATTCAGTTCGGCGGCGTGGAGACTGAGGAACAGTTCCGGCAACGGGTTGAGGAAAATCCTACTGCCCCACTCAACTTCAAATCGACTGGGGCAGTAACCCGGGAGCGAATTGAGTGGTTCGAGGAAATGAAGGAGAAATATGCGCCTGACCGGCCGGCCAGTTGGAATGATACCAGTGGGTACTCCGATGGGTTTGGTGCGGCCAAGACCACGGAGTTGTGGCTTACAGCAGGCGCTCAACGCCATCAAAACGAGGACGCTGAGCAGTTCGGCAAGTGTGTTCAGAATCCGCTGATTGCGCCGG
>JALGTS010000016.1:0-5278 GCA_029821255.1 Candidatus Zipacnadia bacterium | reverse complement strand
CTGAGAGTGGGGCAGCCCGTCTGGTTGCCCCTCCCGACGCAGATATGTTCCCCGAAGCTGAAGAGGCGCTGGATTCGTTATTCTATGATGTAGTGATGGAGCCGAGGGAGAAACTGCGCACCTATGGCATGATCGACTATGGCGATTTGATGTGCTCCCACTCGGCCAGCCCGGGGGCCATCTGGCAGCTCTACAAAGACGAGCCAGATGTAGAGCGACGTATGCGCTACTGTGCTCGCTCCTACAACAACGAGGCAAACGACCAGGTGTATGCCCTATGGAACTTCTTCCTGCACAGTGGCAAGCGTGACCACTTCCTGGCTGCCGAGGCCTACGGCAGGCATATGTCTGACGTGGATATCATCCATATCCAGCGCGACGGTAGTCCCGGTGGCATTATGCATTACCACCACTGTCATCACTGGGCAGCCGGTGGGTCACCGTCTCATACCTGTCTGGCCGGTTTGATGATCCAGTACTACCTGACCGGTGACCGTCGTATCTTTGACGTGTGCCGGGAAGTAGCTGACTGGGCTCTGGCCCGCCAAGAGCCGGCGGGCATCTACAGCAACAGAGACGCAGCACTGGTGCGCGAGTTTACTACACCGGTTGCCAACCTGTTAGAGTTTTATCAGGCCACCTGGGAGAAGAGATACGGAGAGCTGGCCCGTCGTAGCCTGAAATGGCTGCTGCTGGCCCAGCCCGAACCGGGAGCGTTCCCTGGAAGTATCTACACACGGGGTGATAGAGGTGACGAAGCCTGGGTGGAACAAACCGGATGGCACACCAGGCAGGCCGGCGGGATGACTCCACAGATGTTGTATGATGCCGTACGCTGTTTCCCCGACGATCCGATATACCGCCAGGCACTCTTGGGACTGGCTTACCGCTATCTGTGGGCCAAGGACCCAGCTACATTTTCCCAACTACGAATAGGCCCCGAAGGGGTGGTTAGATTGGATCCTCTGTTCAATGTATCTTTAATGGCTTATGCGTACGAGTTGACCGAGGACCCACTATTGGGGGCTTACTGCCGCTACTACGTAAACGAGCACTTTCCTACTAAGGCACAGGATAAAGTGCCAGAATCAAGTGCCGGACCAGGCCTCTTTACTATGGTCTGTTACGGTAGCTTGATTCCACCGTGCATGGAGGCAACTCGCCGTGCTGCGGCCAAGTATGGGCCACGCCTGGACGAGGCCGAGCAGCAATGGATTGAACAGATCACAGCAGCGGGATCAGCGCCAATTCCTGAGCCTGGCAGCGGGCAGCGTGTGGAACCACGCAGCTTGGGTCGTATCACCGGCTACGATTAAGGACTGATGGAGGCAAGGTGGGGGCGGTGGGCTTACAGTTCAAGGAGCTCGCGATAGCATTCTGGCCGCCTGTCGGGCGGAGGCCCTGAGTAGCGATCACTGGTCAGTTCAGCTATGATGAGATCCTCCCAGTCACTGGCCATAGCCAGGACTATGTCATTCCGATGGGCTTTGTCGGTATAGGGGCCGCATACTTGCGAATTACCTACTACGCCTGGCTCCTGGGCGCGATTGGCCACCACTACGTAGCAGCCGTTTTCGATGGCCCGCGCCCGAATGGTCAAATTCTTATCGTAAAGTGGATCAGTACATCCTCCGCAGTTGGTCGGATGAAGGATGATTTCCGCCCCTTTGAGCGCCGCGATGCGCGCTACCTCAGGAAAGCGGTGGTCATAGCAGATCATACATCCGAGTCGGGCCAGGGGAGTTTCCCAGACCGGGATTTCGTGACCGGGTTGGTGGATTCCCATGGTATGGATCTTACGGAAGATCCCCCCGATGTCACCTTGAGGAGTAGCCAGTACGGCGGTGTTGTAAACGGCCTCATCTTCCTCCAGTACCGTACCGGCGATGAACATACCGCTTTGCCGGGCCTGATCAAGTAGCCAGCATACGACTTGTCCCTCCAACGGCTCGGCGAACTGCTTCTGCTTGTCCTGGGCAGTCTCAGAATCGTCGCCGGCAGGGAAACCAGTAGCGAATAGTTCGGGGAATAGCAGCAACTCGACGCCTGCTTTGGCGGCCCGCGTCACGAACTCTCCGGCGTGCTCCAGATTGCGCTGCACCTGCCACAGCTCAATATGCATCTGAGCTGCCGCAACTATGATCCGTTCTTTAATAGGATCCTCTCACCTACTTGGGAATTTGAATGGCCCATTCCGGACTAGTCAGATCTATCTGCTGCCCATCGCGCGCGCTGGCTAAGGTGGCCTGAGCGATAGCTGTATCTACGGCAAGCTCCCAAGCCTTAGGCCAATACTCTTCTCCGCGAATGGCTTTCAGCATATTCTCATAGATCGGGGCATATCTGGGATTGGGCTCCAGGGGCTCTTCATACTGCTCACCGTCGCGGCCCATCATATACCAGGTATCATTGCTCCAACTGACGATGCCATTTTCAAAAACATAGTGAATTCCCTGGTTCAGCCAATCGGGCTTGGGATAGTAGCCGACCTCTTCGTAAAGCATTGAGCCGCCCTGTTCATACTTGACTAACGCCGAAGTGCATGCCTCAACTTTCCATTCAGGCTGATACGAGACAGATGCGCTTACTGATATCGGTCGGAGTCCGGGTAAAGCACTGCGGGTGGTAGCCAACCGGTGCACGCCAACATTGGTGAACATCCCTCCACCGCTCATCTCCGGGTCAAGGAACCACGTAGGCCGGCCTTCGTGGAAGTAAAACCGTTCATTGATGATGCTACCGGTAAAGAACCGGCCTAACGTGCCAGCCTTAAACTTCTCTCCGGTGCGCACTGCTCCGGGCGTAAAGCTGGCCAGTTCAGTGACTATTAATGCCTTACCAGTTCGCTCAGCCGTGGCTAACATTTCGTTACACTCCGCCACACTGGTGGCCATCGGCTTTTCTACCATGACATGACAGCCTGCCTCCAGGGCTTCAATAGTTACTTGTGCATGTAGCCCGTGAGGCAAACTGACCAGGACTACGTCAGGGCCGGCGGCTAAGAGGTCGTGATAGTCGGTATAGCCCTCGCATCCCAGCTCTTCGGCCTGTTGGCGGAGCTTATCCTCGGTACGCCGGCAGATGGCAACAAGCTTATATTCTGGATTCTCTTTAAGCGCCGCCAGATGTGCATGCATAATATCTCCGACGCCTATGAATCCAATGGTCACTTGATCCATAATGTCACTCCTTGGCAAGCAATTGTGCACCAGGAAGTCAGAACCACAGCCACTCCTTCAGACGGTTGACGTAGTGCGTAAAGTCGGCTAACTTAGTGCCGCGCAAGACCCGATGGTCCAGAGCGGCAATCCATCCTCCTCCTGTCTGCTTCATAAAGGGGATTATGGATTGTAGCATCTCGTCTATGGCCTCAGGGCCCTCCAGCAGCACTCGCTTATCCAGCCCCCCATCATAGGCCATTTTTTGGCCATACCTCTTGCGATATTCAACTATGTTATTGTTTGCATTAACCTCATTAGGCCCGACCAGGTTGACGCCACACTCTATAAACCATTCAATCAGTTCATTAAAGTTACCATCCGAATCCACAGAAAAGACAGGGATGTGATGTTCTTCAATCAATTCGTGGACCCGGTTGTAGAACGGTCTGATAAATTGGTCAAACTGACTGGGACCAACCATTGAAGCCGTCTTATAAGCCATGTCCTCACCAAAGTGAACCTGGTCCAACTCAATACGCTCCAAGACGGCCTTGAGGGTGGCCACAATCAGGTCACACCAGGTGGTGACTATATCCATGACCAGGTCGGGTTGCTCGTAGTATGCTATGCAGAGGGCCTCATCGCCCATAAGATCACGGGGGAACCAATAAAAACCCATGGTCCCGAAAAAGTTAGTCTTGCCATGTTGCAGATTGTACTGAGCGACCGACTCCAGGTCGTCCCCAATACGGTCAGGGGAGAATTGCAGGCGCTCTTTGAGCGGTAGCCATGAATCCCAGTCTTTAACTAGAAATTTTATGCCGATAGGTAAGCTGGCATAGTCTGTCATTACCTTGGTCGTCCGCCCCCATATATCCGTACGAATGACATAGTCAGCGGTTTCTTCAATGACTCCAGATGGGTAGGGGGGGCGGGGCCCTAAGTCAATAGGCAGTGCCTTGCCCCCGGAAGGGAAGCCGAAATACTCATAGATGGCCTCCCTGCCGTTCTGGACCGAGCGCGGCAGACCTTCCTCCCACCAATCTTCCAGCACCCCCGGCATAAGTCCGTAGGCATGGCGAAAGGGCAATCGATCCACCGGCTTAAACTGCATGGTTGCAAGGAACCGTTCTCTGTCTGTCATAGTCTCAGTACGCATATGAACATCAGGCCTTAACCTCGGGCCTTTACGCCTCCTCCCAGAATTTTTGTAGTACCTTTGCGCAGTGGTAGGCAACCTGCTTACGCTTATGTGCCGCCCATCCACTCTCAATCACTGTAACAAGCCCATTATATCCTAATCGCTTAAAGCGAGCAAACACTGCTGGCCAGTCCTGTACCCCGCGCTCGTCGGGCAGAGCAGAAACCCACTTAGTCCCCCGATGCTCCATAGTGGGTATTTCGTCGTCGTTGGCAGGCCGCAATGAGTGAATAAGAATGTTGCGCGTGTAGGGATAGAAATCGTCAATACACTCCAGATACGGCTCGCCGGATATGCTAAGATGCATGGCGTCGTATAACAGGCCGAAATTGGGATGATTGACTTCGCGGAGGTATTGGTGAGTGCCGGCAATTGTCTCGGTAGGAGCCCCCACGTGGTTGTTGATAGCAAGGGTTACTTCGTACTGCTCGGCCTGCTGAGCAGCGTGGTGTAACCAAGAGGGGTTACCACCAATCTTCATTAAGTGACAATCAAGGTCAGCACATAACTCAAGATAACTTTCGAAAGAGCTCTGTCTGTCCGGATCTTGCTCCGCCAGACCGCGTGCAGTGATGCAGGTGACTACCAAGCCGTGTTTGCGGACGGTGTGCAGTATCTGCCTGCGTTGGCTGGTGGTAGTTTGGGGGTTAACCTGCGTTCGGCGCAGTTCCACACCATCGTAGCCAGCATCACGGGCCAGGCTGCAAAACTCATCAAAGCTGATTGACTGCGAAGAGTAATTATCCTCAAAAAGAAATCCACTAAGTGAAAGCTTCACAGATGTCCTCCGTTAGTTTGGCAATAGGCAGGTTTAGTTACTGGTAGTCCGGGTGGCTCATGCGAGGGCTTCAGCTTGCCGGCCCCCCGCCTTTTCCTGTTATTGGGTGGGGGAGGCAGCCGCAATCAGCTCATCGCT
>JALGTS010000015.1 GCA_029821255.1 Candidatus Zipacnadia bacterium | reverse complement strand
TGGCACGCCCTCGTACCTGTCGCTTACGTCGAGCTATTCTTCTATCTCGTTCCTGACTCACAGTAAACCCTTCTTAACCAGACTACAGCCCAGATATTGCTTGCCTACTCTACGCCAATCTTAGCTTGTTTGCCGGGCTTGCGCCGGGGTTGCTCGTCAACATATTTGATGCCCCGCCACTGCGTCCCCTTCGCCCAGTAGGGACCTACAGGCTTGACCGCCCGGATGTTAGCAGCCATCTGCCCGACTACTTGCTTATCCATTCCACGCACCACAATCTGATTATTGTCGCTGATCTCTATCTCCACACCTTCCAGAGGCTCAATAATCACCTCATGGGAGAAACCCACATAAAGCCGCAAGTTTTTCCCCTGCATCTGGGCCCGATAGCCTACTCCTTGGAATTCCAGACGTTTTTCAAAACCTTCAACAACGCCTTTGACCATATTCGCCACCACAGCCCTAACCAGCCCATGCAGAGCACGATGCTCCTGCTGTTCGGTGGCCCGCTTGAAGATAATTTGGCCTTCGGCAACGGTAGCACTGATCCCGTCGGGTACCTGATGGGAAAGTTCCCCCAGGGGGCCTTTGACCGTCACCACATTGTCTTTGATGTTGACCTCAACCCCATCGGGTATCTCAATGGGCGCTTCACCTATACGTGACATGTTTGCTTGCTCCTCGGCGATTTGATCATCAGCGCGTCTCCAGAGAACTACCACAGCTCACAGATTACCTCTCCGCCGATGCCCATTCGGCGCGCCTGTTTGGCGGTCATAACGCCCTGGCTGGTAGAGACAATAGCTATCCCTATACCCCCAAGCACACGGGGCAACTCGTCCTTGGTCTTGTACACCCTGCGCCCAGGTTTACTGACCCGCCGGCAACCATTTATTATCGGCTGGCCGAGTTCGTCGTACTTCAGGCGCAGCCGCAGGTCGCGGCCGTGATTGATCAGTTGAAAACCGCGCAGGTAACCTTCTTCATGCAGAATATTGGCGATAGCCATCTTTATCTTAGACCTGGGCACATCAACACTGGTATGCCGTGCATTGTAACCATTAATGATGCGATTAAGCATATCTGCTATCGGGTCGGTCACGACCGTCATCAGCTACCTCCTAAATCAGCCCGAGCGCCTCCACCACCAACACCCAGGTTAACACAGTTGAGCAGTCACTACCAACTGGCCTTGGTCACACCCGGGATGTTGCCAGCCAGGGCTTGTTCACGGAAGCAAATACGACACATACCGAAGCTACGCATATAGCCACGCCTGCGCCCGCATAACTGACAGCGGTTGTAGGCACGAGTGTTGTACTTAGGCTCCCGTTTCTGCTTAGCAATCCACGATTTTTTCGCCACGGACTTCTGCCTCCTGGCAGTAGGCTGTTACGACTACTATACTCACTACTGGTGTAACCGAGCGCACCCGCCTCATTCAGAGACCAAGGGCAGGCCGATTCCCTCTAACAAGGCTATGCCCTTGTCATCAGTCTGGGCGGTGGTAACGATAGTAATACTCAACCCTCGGGTCTTATCGACATCATCGTAAGTGAGTTCAGGAAAGATCAAGTGATCGTTAATTCCTATACTGTAGTTTCCCCGCCCATCAAAACCACTACGCGGCAAACCACGAAAGTCACGAATGCGGGGCACCGCAATATTGAAAAGGCGGTCGGCAAACTCCCACATCCGATCTCCCCGCAATGTCGCCTTGCAACCAATGGCCTGCCCTCGGCGCACCCCAAAGGCCGATATAGACCGACGGGCCCGAGTGATGCAGGGACGCTGGCCTACTATTATAGCTAACTGGTCAATGGCATTCTCTAATGCCTCAAAATTGTTAGTAGCCTCAGAGACACCCATGCTCACAACAATCTTTTGAAGCGTGGGTACCTGCCATATATTATGGTAACCAAACTGTTTCATCAAAGCCGGACGGACTTTTTCTTCATACAACGCTTTTAGTCTTGGTTTATAAGCCATTTGACTTGCCTGCGCTTTCACTCGCCGCCTTGATGGCACCACGCTCATGCGCAGCACTGGGCGGCTTAGGCTACATCAGATCCCATTACTCGTCAATATCAGCACCGCATCTTTTGCAGACGCGTACTCGCATACCATCTTCTCGTTTGCGGTGGCCAACCCGGGTGGGCTTACCACAAGCCGGACAGATGAGCATCACGTTAGAAACGTGGATAGGCCCCGGGCTTTCAATGATCCCGCCCTGGCGGACCTTTTGGGTCTGGCGGACAGCGCGCTTGAGGATATTCATACCCTCCACTATAACACGCTGTTCTTTGGGCAGTACCCCGATTACTCGCCCCCGCCGCAAATTGCCCCGGTAAGACCTATCTTTCCCGGAAATTATTATAACCTCGTCATTGGTCTTAATGTGCAGCCTATTTGTCGGCACCTAAACCACCTCGGGCGCCAGAGATATGATCTTTACATATTGCTTAGCCCGCAGCTCCTGGGCAACAGGACCGAATACACGAGTACAGCGGGGGTTGTTGTTTTCATCTACTATTACCGCTGCATTGTCGTCAAATCGTATGTCAGTCCCGTCGGGACGCACCACACTCTGGCGGCAGCGCACTACCACAGCCCGGATAATATCGCCCTTGCTCACCGGGCTCTGGGGCGTCACCTGTTTGGCCGAAGCCACTATCAAATCACCCAGTGAGGCATACCTTGCCCCGCTACGCCCGATTATATCTATACAGCCGATTTCCCGGACTCCAGAGTTATCAGCCACTTTGAGCCTGGTTTCTTTCTGAATCATTGTTGCAAACCTCTCGGAAAATTGATCAAATTTGCAGCATCCTCACACTATGACTGTGACTCTTGACCACTCTCAGCGATAATACGCTGTTGAATATCCGGCGGGACCGGCTGATAATGGGCAAACTCCATAGTATAGCTCGCACGCCCTTGAGAAAGCGACCGCAAGTCGGCGGCATAGGTACGCATCTCGGCCACAGGAATCAATGCTCGAACCCGCTGCAGTCCCTTCCCCAGGGCATCCATCCCCTGAATCTGGCCGCGGCGGCTGGTAATGTCGCTCATCACGTCACCCATAATGTCGTCAGGCGTAGCCACCTCAACGGCTGCCACCGGCTCAAGCAGTTTGGCGCCAGCCTGTTCCAAAGCCTTGCGCATAGCCAGTTGGCCCGCTTTACGGAAGGCCAGATCCGACGAGTCCACCGGGTGCGAACTACCATCATCCAGGATGACCCGGACGTCGACTACTGGGTAACCCGCCAATACTCCCGACTGCATAGCATCTTGTACGCCCTTCTCCACAGCAGGAATATAATTGGTGGGCACAGCTCCCCCCCTAATCTCGTTAACAAACTCGAAACCTCCGCCCCGTTGCAGTGGTTCCACCCGGATCCACACATCGCCAAACTGCCCCCGCCCTCCGGTCTGTTTCTTATGACGCCCTTGGACGCGGACCTTTTTGGTTATAGTCTCTCGATACGCGATCTTGGGCGGCTTGAGAGTGACGTTCACATCAAACTCTTTTTGCAGACGAGTAGTGATAACCTCAACGTGCAACTGCCCCATACCTCGCACGATCAGCTCACCAGTTTCCCGGTCGCGTTCGTAAGCGAAACTAACATCTTCATCAGCCAACTGGGCTAACGCTCCCGAGAGCTTATCCTGGTCAGCACGCGATGCAGCCTCCAAAGCCACTGCATGCATACCACTGGGCAGAGGAGGGCAATCAAATACAACTGCCTCACGGCCCTGGTAAAGAGTAGTTCCTGTCTGTGTTCCTTCCAGTTTGTTGACACAGGCAATATCACCGGGGGCTACTGTCCCGGCCGCGACTGTCTGTCGCCCTTGGATGAAGGCCAGGCCACCGAGTTTGACACTCGCGTGGCTCCGCGCATCGGTGACTGGTGCATCTGCCTGGCCTACACCAGAGATAGTGCGCAGAAGGCTGAGCCGGCCAACGTAGGGATCGAGAATAGTCTTAAATACCACTGCTGCAAACGGCTGTTCGGCAACCGGCTCGCGGACAATCTCTTCCCCATCGCCAGGTGCATGCCCCCGCCAGGGACCACGGCTTACCGGTGAAGGTGCAATCCGCGCCAACAATTCAGCCAAACTCACAGCCCCGATTGCTTGTCGGGCACTGGTGGCGGCTACCGGCATAATTAGTCCCTGAGCGACGCCCTTCCGCAGGCCTTCGGCCAATTCTTCAGCGGTAAGCTCTCCCTCTTCCAGGTATTTCATGGTCAGCTCATCATCGGTGGCTGCCACTGCATCAACAAGCTGCTCACGGGCCTGCTGTGCCGCCTCACGCAGTTGCTCGGGTATGTCGGTATACTTAACCTCGGCACCCTGCCCAGTAATCGCTTTCATACTCAACAGGTCCACTACACCCTCAAACTGCTGTTCGGTACCGATCGGAAGCTGAACGGGCACTACCTCCGGCCCACCGAGACTCTCTGTGATGCTAGCCAACGTATTGTCAAAGTTAGCTCGCTCTTTATCCAACTTATTTATTACAGCAATTATTGGCTGGTTCTGATTCCGGGCCGCTTCGAAAACCTTGTAGGTATGAACCTCCACACCTGCATTAGCATCAATGACCAACAAGCTACAGTCGGCCACCCAAAGTGCGGGAATTACCTCTCCAAAAAACTCGGCATATCCGGGTGTGTCAATAAGATTTATCTTCGTACCCTGATAATCACAGTAACAGGCAGCCGGCGAAATCGAGATCTGGCGGCTTTTCTCTTCATCCGCAAAATCACAAGTAGTAGTGCCCTCCTCAATCTGCCCCATACGGCTCTTCATACCGGTGCTAAACAGCAGTGCTTCGGCCAAGGTGCTCTTCCCACAGCCACGGTGGCCAACTATGGCCAGATTCCGAATGTCATCGGTATTGTATTGCGGCACTCAGCTTGCCTCCTGACTCATACATCTACGCTCAGCTTATCGTCTCAAAACTCTACTCAGCACGAGCCACAATCCTGCTGACCCGCCAGTGTTTGGTCTTGCTCAACGGGCGACATTCCGTCACCTCGACCCGATCTCCGACCTGGCACTCATTGTTCTCGTCGTGGGCCTTCAGCTTAGTACTACGCAGCAACACCTTGCCGTACAGAGGATGTCTGGTCAGCCGCTCGATCTCAACCACTACGGTCTTGTCCATTTTGTTACTGACTACTGTAGCTAGGGCCGTCCGCTGTCGGCCAGTGCGTGTTGTACTCATTGATTAATCCCCAACTCCCGCTCACGCAGAATAGTGTTTATCTTAGCAATAGCTTTGCGGTATTTCCTAACCCGCATCGGATCGTCAATCTGCCCGGAAGCCAGCCGAAAACGTAGATTAAACAAGCTCTCGGTAATATGGCGCTTCCGGTCCTGAAGCTCCTCGTTGCTAGCCTTGCGCAGTTGGTCAACAAACTGACGGGCGGTGTCAACTGTGTCCGGCATCGTAGTCCTCCCGAGTAACAAACTGACACTTAATCGGCAGCTTATGGGCAGCTCGCCGCATTGCCTCCCGAGCTACCTCCTCAGGCATGCCCCCCATCTCAAACATTATTCGGCCCGGCTTGACAGTTGCCACATAGTGGCTAACCGGGCCCTTCCCCTTCCCCATTCGTGTTTCAGCAGGGGTCTGGGTAACCGGCTTGTCCGGGAATATACGGATCCACACCTTGCCTCCCCGACGAGCTTCGCGGGCCATCACTACGCGAGCTGCTTCGATCTGCCGAGCATCAATCCAAGCCGGCTCCAAGGCCTGGAGGCCGAACTCACCGAAATTCACTTTGCTACCCCGGTAGGCTAATCCCTTCATCCGCCCCCGGTGGTGCTTAGCATGCTTCAGTCGTTTAGGCATCAACATCTTGGGCTTCCTCCTCAACTGCATCTACCGGTACAGCCGGCTCGGGCTTAATCTCATCGCTGGCGGGCTCTTCTTCGGCAACAGCGTCATCTGATTCCTCAGCGGACGGTTCGTCTGCCTCAACTTCTGCTGCCTCGGGCTCCGCTTCCAGCGGGGCAGCCGCGGGGGACTCTGTCGTTACCACAGCGCCCTCCGCTGCCTGTTCCTCATGTTCAATTCGGGCAACCTCCTCTTCCAACTCCTCCCAGATATCCCGTTCTTTCTCCTCCTTGGGTGGCAATATGTCACCTTTGTATATCCAGACCTTCACTCCGATGTTCCCGTAAGCCGTTTTGGCCTCAGTGATGCCAAAATCGATGTCGGCCCGCAGACTCTGCAGCGGAACCGGCCCTTCAGGCCCTACCTTCTCACAGCGTGCTATTTCTGCACCACCTATCCTGCCAGCAATCTCACATCGTACCCCGCGAGCACCATGTTCTAAAGCCCGCTCCACGGCCTGACTCATAGCTCGTCGCGGCGAGACACGCCGTTCAATCTGCCAGGCAATACTCTCGGCCACCAATTGTGCGCAGGTATCCGGCTCGGGAGTTTCTTCTACATTCACGCGCACCTTTGCATTAACTATCTTCTGAAGCTGTTGGCGCAGACGATCCACATCACGTCCGCCTCGCCCGATCATAATCCCCGGTCTGGCAGCTTCAATGGTAATCGCTATGGTGTCAGCAGTGCGATCAATAATGATATCAGAGACACCGGCATTGCGCTGCCGCTCGCGGATATACTGGCGGATTTTGATATCCTCAATAAGTTGTTGCCGGTACCGAGCACCTTCGGCAAACCACCGGCTGCGCGGCTTGCGAATGCTAACCAACCGAAAACCATAAGGATGGACTTTTTGACCCATTCACGTCACTCCTTGTAATCCGACTCTCATTCAGAGCCCAGCACCAGCTTCGTCGCTGACAACAACCGTGATATGACAGGTAGGACGTCGTTGTATATCAGCACGGCCACGCGCTCTGGGCCGCAGTCGGCGCATACGCGGTCCTTCATCAACTACCGCCGTAACTACAACCATCTCATCGGGATCCATGCCATGATTATTCTCTCCATTGGCCACTGCCGAGTTCAGGCAACTCAAAACGTCGGCTGCTGCTGGCGAGGCTTGTGCCTCTAATATCGCTCGAGCCTCATCTACCGTGCAGCCCCGAATCAACTCAATGAACTTCCGGGTCTTGCGCGGTCCGCGATGTATCCATTTTGCTACTGCGCGTGCTTCCATTATTTAATTCTCCCGACGTTCGCTCAATGCAGCAATACTACTCCCTACTACTCGCCTACCGCCCCCGGCGGCCGGCGCCTGGGCCCTTCGTCGGTCCTCCCTCCCTCGCTTGCAGCCCGACGCCTATGCATCCCACGGAAGGTGCGAGTAATAGCAAATTCGCCCAGCTTGTGCCCAACCATATTCTCGGTAATATATACCGGAATGTGTCTGCGACCATCGTAGACGGCTATAGTGTGGCCGACCATCTCTGGGAAGATCGTTGACCGCCGCGACCAGGTCCGTATGACCTGCTTATCACCGGTACTGTTCATTTGCTCAATCTTCGCCATCAGCTTCTTGTCGACAAACGGTCCCTTCTTGGTTGACCGCGGCATCCCACAACCTCCTATAATCAACTATCGCCGGGCATGACGCCGACGGACGATATACTTGTTCGACGGCTTTTTCCGGTTACGAGTTATCTTGCCCAAAGTTTTCTTTCCCCACGGACTGAGGGGACTGGGATGACCCACCGGGGCTTTACCCTCGCCACCGCCGTGAGGGTGATCTACCGGATTCATTGCCGCGCCTCGCACATGCGGACGTTTGCCTCGCCAGCGGGCTCTCCCCGCCTTACCATCGTTTACATTGATATGATCAATATTACCCACGCGCCCGATAGTCGCCCGGCACGAAGTCGGCACCAGGCGAACTTCGCCTGACGGCAGACTCAAGTGCACATAATTGCCTTCGCGGGCCGCGATACGCGCACCTGATCCCGCACTCCGGGCTATTTGCCCACCTCGGCCCGGTTGCAACTCAACATTATGCACAACGGTACCAACCGGAATCCGCCCCAGTGGCAGGCAGTTGCCAGGGCGAATTGGCACAGTTTCACCAGAGACGACCGAGGCGCCTTTCGCCAATCCTTGGGGGGCCAAGATATAGCGCTTCTCCCCATCTACGTAGTGGAGCAAAGCTATAAATGCCGAATGGCCTGGATCATACTCAATAGCCGCCACTTTGGCTTCAATACCGTCTTTGTCACGCTTGAAATCCACCAAGCGAATTCGCCGCTTGTGCCCACCACCACGGTGACGGGAGGTAATCCGCCCATGCACATTTCGTCCTGCCTTCTGTTTGCGCTGAATGGTCAGCCTTTTCTCAGGCGGCTTATCATCCAGATTAGATCTATCCAACGATACATAGCCACGGCGAGCTGGTGTCGTCGGCTTGTGTTCTTTGACGGGCATCGTCTTCTCCCTCACTCTCGTAGCTACCTCAGCAGTATCAGCTAAGCTTGAATCAGTTCAATGTGGTCACCAGGTGCCAAGGTGACTATTGCCTTCTTGAGCCGTGCGGTCCTACCGGTGCGATGACGATAGCTACGCTGTCGCGTCTTACCCTTTACATTTATGGTATTTACCTTCACCACACGTACGTCAAACAACGCTTCAATGGCGTCACGGATCTGAATCTTGTTAGCATCAGGGTGTACCGCAAAGTGGTACTTCCCTTCCTGCTCGGCCTGTTCCATACTCTTTTCGGTGATGATGGGAGCTCTAATGATATTGCGGTATTCTTCCAGTTGCTCAGGCAGTCGCATTTATCTCGCCTCCCACACCCATTTGCTCCAGAGCTTGGCGGGTTATAATGATATGATCGGCCCACAGCACATCACGGACGCTGAAATGGGGCGCCTCCCGGGTGATCAGGTCCGGAATATTGCGTGAGCTTAAATAGATGTATTGATCCAGATATTCATCTTCGCTTAACAGTATCAGGACATGGCCCTCACAGCCCAAGGCCCGTAACATCTCCACAATGGTCTTGGTGCGGACCTTGTCAACCACGATTTCGTCAACGACCGTAACGCAGCCATCAGCCACTTGCGCCGACAGGGCACTCTGCAGGGCCTTTCGCCGCATCTTTTTCGGTAGCTTAACACACCGCCGCTCACCCCGCGGCCCATGAGCCTTGCTACCTCCGACGAATATCGGCGCGCTCCGTGCCCCATGGCGGGCCCGACCGGTACCCTTCTGACGATACCACTTGGCCGTGGTTAGGTTGATCTCCCCTCGCGTCTTAGTCCGCGCACCATACTGCCTGCGCTGATGATCCACCGCTAATAGCGCTTGATGAATCAAATCAGGATGCAAGGGCGCAGCGAACCATTCATCGCTGACTTCCACTTCACCAACCTTTGCGCCCTTCATATCATTAACTGCCATCGTCGGCATAACCAGCTCATTCCTTTGATGATTTCTTCGTAGGTCGGATGATCACCAAGCCACCATTGGGACCCGGAATACTACCCTTGATAAGCAACAAATTCTCTTCAGCATCAACTGCGAGCACTGTCAATCCCTGGATCGTAACTCGTTTATTGCCCATTCGGCCCGGCATTCTCGTTCCCGGAAAAATGCGCTGCGCATCGGTTGCTCCCGCTGATTGCAGCGTGCGGTGCACCTTCGAGCCATGGCTGGCCGGGCCGCCACGAAACCCATATCTCTTCATGACACCGGCGCTCCCCCGACCCTTTGACCGCCCCGTCACATCCACGCGCTCGCCTTCTCTAAACAGCTCAACGGTAAGTTCCTGGCCTTCTTCGTATTCTTCCTCAGCGTTGATCCGAAACTCCGTCAGATATTTCAGCGGCGCAATTCCCCGGCTCTCAAAGTGACCGCTCATAGGACTGTTGGTGCGATGCCGGCTACGGCGCTCAAAGCCGACCTGTACCGCCTCATAGCCGTCTACCTGCTCGGTCTTGCGTTGTACCACGGTACACGGACCAGCCCGCACCACTGTCACCGGCACAGCCTTACCATCATCAGTGAATATTCGCGTCATACCGACTTTTTTGCCTAACAATCCTACTGGCATGTCACTCACCATCTTATATCTCAAGCCCAGCTTGCCACCCCCCGCCGACAGGGTTACGACGTTCGGATGGCAATATCTACACCACCAGGCAGGTCAAGTTCCATCAATGCGTCCACCGTGCGGGCTGTTGAGTCGAGAATATCAATCAAGCGCTTATGAATTCGTATCTCAAAGTGCTCCATCGTACGAGTGGATCGACCCAATGCTGTCGGCTTGACAACACAGTAAACATGCTTTTCGGTAGGTAGTGGTACCGGTCCA
>JALGTS010000352.1 GCA_029821255.1 Candidatus Zipacnadia bacterium | reverse complement strand
GCCGGCCTCCCCGTCAATCTCCGGCGGCCGTCGCTCAGCCACTGATTCCACGAAGTCCCAGCACTCAATAGGCATACCGGCGGTGATGCCATACGGGAAGGTGGCTTGGCGCTCCTCTGCGGAAAGTTGGTCGAGGTACTGCTCCTCTATCTCTTCGTAAGAGATCTTGGTACCATCGGTCAGCTCAATATCCCCACCAAATTGGAATGGATGCATCCATTGCTGGCGATCCTTAATAGCCCCTTCGGTTCCCCATAAGTGCGAGGAGTTGATATGGTACGCTCGCGCTGCGCGCGAGTAGCTCCAGTGGCCGAACAGTCCGCTGGCAAACCTGAGCGTGACCACCCAATAGTCCTCGACATCGCGCGGCCGTAGGCCAATGCCTGGCATATCTATTATGGGTGTATCAAATGTCTTCAGCGTGCAGGTGACCTCGTCAATGTCACCAAACAGATGTAGCATCATATCAGCAAAGTGCGCGCCGGCATCGAAGACCATCCCCCCGCCGCTTAGTAGCTTGCTATGGCGCCAACGCCACGCGTAAGACTCCAGGTCCAGCTCCATCCATGTCTTGACATCAAAGCCAAAGAACAGCAGCTCGCCGATAAGCCCCGCTTCGTTTATCGCCCAGTTTACCGTCCGCGCGCCGATATCCCGCCGCACTTGCTCAGCAGTGGCCACAATTCGGTCGTTTTTCTGAGCTGCGGCGATTATTTGCTGCCCGGCTTTGATCGTGATGCCCACCGGCTTTTCCACCATGCAGTCTAGGCCGGCTTCCAGGCAGGGGACCGCTGCAGTATGATGGTAGGCATGCGGCAGGCAGATGTCGGCGGCATCAACTTGAGCCTCAGCTAGCATCTGCTCGATATTGGGATAGCAGTCAGGGGTATAGCCCAGCTTTTCCTCCACATTCGCTGCGAACTGTGATAGGTGCTGCTCAGAAGTATCACACAGGGCAGCAATACGGAAGCGATCGTAGCCCGATTCTTGAAGTTGCTGATACCCGTTCAGGTGCGCCCCCGCAATACCGCCACATCTATTCTGACTTGATCGTCCATTGAAACTACCTCCGTAGAGATGTAGTATCGGCCATCACTAATCTACTCTTAGCTGGTTACAGCCGGCGGCCGGCCGCCTGGGCGAAAGGTTTCAGCTCCTGCATCAGTTCAGTGAAATCTTCTGGCCGCAGAGATTGGGGGCCATCCACCAGGGCATCCTGGGGGGAGGGATGCGTCTCGATCATCAACCCGTCGGCTCCCGCAGCCAGCGCTGCTTTGCTCAGAGCTGGAACCAACCATGCCTCCCCGGAGGCGTGGGAGGGGTCTACGATTACCGGCAGATGACTGAACCGCTTGATGATAGGCACTGCTGAGATGTCTAGCGTGTTGCGCGTCTGGGTCTCGAAGGTGCGGATGCCTCGCTCACATAGGATCACCTGTTCGTTGCCGCCCACCAGCACATACTCGACAGCCTTTAGCAGATCATCAATTGTCGCGCTCATTCCCCGCTTGACCAGGACTGGCTTATTGGCTTGCCCCACCTCGGCAAGCAGTGCGAAATTCTGCATGTTGCGCGCCCCGATCTGGAAGATGTCGGTCACGGGGTCCAGTCGCTCGATATGGCGGGGGTCGAGCACCTCGGTAATTATGGGCATATCCAACTCTTCGCGAGCTGCGGCGAGTAGCTGAATCCCTTCTTCATGCAGGCCCTGAAAGTCATGCGGCGAGGTACGAGGCTTGTAGATACTACCGCGCAGAATGTGGGCGCCAGCCTGTTTCACATATCGGCCCGTAGTAAGATACTGCTCACGGCTTTCCACGGCACAGGGCCCAGCAATGATGGTTATAGCTTCCCCCCCTACGGCCACATCTGCGACATTGACGACAGTTGCCTCCGGCTTGACTTCGCGCCCGGCCAGTTTGTACGGGCGCAAGATCGGTACCACCCGATCCACGCCCGGCATGCTCTGGAGGGTATCCATCGCCTCCTGGGTGCGGTCACCGATGACGGCGATGACCGTGTTAATGACACCGTATATCGGATGGGGCTCGAAGCCCAGCTCCTCAACTTTGCCGATAACATGCTCGATTACCTCGGCATCGGCATCGGGTCTCATTATGATGACCATAGTAATAGCCCTCAATTACCACCAGATTAGCTAAACTGCTGTCACATTCGTCATCCGGCGGCTGGTTCCTTCCCAGAGCGTTGCTTTGCCTCTTGGGCGGCCAGAATCGGTGCTCAACGAAACTATACGCGGCCACGAACGTCTATACTCTATGAGAAGAGTGGGACAACAGGCCCAAAGAGGAAGGTGGGATTATGAATCGAAAATTGCTAGTATCCATTGGTCTGCTATTACTGGTTGCTTTCCCAGTGCTGGCCGAAGAGGCCCCGGCAGCGGGCACTACTGAGGCTGGCCAGGCTACCAGTGTGGCTGATCCCGGGGCTGGCCAGGATATCCCCGCCCAGCGAATCGTGGTAATGCAGCTGGAAATGCAGGGGCGATACAGTGGTGAGCTGCGTAAGTGGTTGCCCGCCCTACTGGAAGCGAAGCTGGCCGAGCACGGCTTCACTATGCTGGCGCGAGGCGATGCACTCCAGGCCATCCGGCAGGAACAGAATCTACCCGGAGTTGACCCGACCACTGCACCGCCCCAGAACAAGCTCTATGGCGCCAGCGCCATACTCAAGCTGACCGCACGAGTGGATGTCAAGGACTACGATGCCGCAGCCCATATCGGGATTTTCTCCCTCGGCGGGCTGGTCAAGGTCAAATTCCATCTCAATGGCCAGATCATTGATGCTGGCACCGGAGTTATTCGGCCACTGGGCGAAATCACCAGCTCCAAATCTAAGCTCAAAGGCATCGGAGTGGTCTTCCCCAAAGTC
>JALGTS010000014.1 GCA_029821255.1 Candidatus Zipacnadia bacterium | reverse complement strand
GTCTGGAGGAAGCCTAGCCCAGCAACGATAGCGGGGTCATCCCCGTAGCGGCGGTCTCCATGTAGCTCCACGAAATGATCAATGCTTCGCTCGATATAGTCCAGCGTGTAAGGACGATCCGGGTGGCGGGCCAGTTCAACTCTCTGCCAGGCGCTCTTGGCCGTTTGCGCTCTATCCGTCGGGAGCATTTTTTGTTCACTCGTCATTTTCGTCAAACTCCCCTACCGTCGCTGGCTTGCTGTCCTGCTCGTCTGTAGTTGGTGGACGTACTCCCTGAAACCAGCATAGAAGGGTATATATGGTTCTGCGCATATCCCGGCGATTGACTATCAGGTCAATCATGCCATGCTCATACTGGAATTCTGCACTTTGCACATCCGGCCGTATCTCCAGGCCGGTTACTTCCACCACTCGCGGCCCGGCGAAGCCCACCGCTGCCTGTGGTTCGGCGATGATGATGTCTCCTAAGAAGGCATAGCTGGCGGTGACTCCGCCATAGGTGGGATGGGTAATGACCGAAATATAGGGCACGCCTGCAGCGCGTAGTCTGCCGGCAGCCGCTGCGGTTTTGGGCATTTGCATCAGCGAGATCAGGCTCTCCTGCATTCGTGCCCCACCACTAGCACAGAATATCACTACAGGCAACTGCTGATCGGCACACCGCTCCATCAGCCGCGTAATACGCTCGCCCACCACCCATCCCATGCTCCCGCCTATGAAGCTCAGATCCATAATCCCGATGCCTAAGGGAATGTTGTTAAGCGTGGCTCGTCCCGTCAGCACTGCCTCGTTCATCTGCGTGTGCTTGCGCGCGCGCTCGATCTTGGACTGATAATCTGGAAAGTTCAGCGGATCAACCAGTGGTAGATCGTCGTCCCACGGCTGGAAACTCCCGGGGTCGGAGCTGATCTGAAGTCGCTGCCAGACGTTCAACCGCAGGTGATATCCGCAGCGTGAGCAAACCCACTGTTCATTGGCCAGTTGCTTGGCATACAACAACTGACCGCAAGACGAGCATTCTTCCCACAGATCCGGCGGAATGTTATTGTTTACCGACGCCATTTTAACCTGCTACTGTTCTGGATTAGTTGCCTGTGAGTATCTTCTCGGACAGCCTTCTGCTGTTAAAGTTTCTCTATGCCGTCTACTTTCTCCTTCGTCACCTACTAATTATGTTGCGTAGTATAATATGCCTGTGCTAATATAACTAATGGTGAGCATCCAGTCACCGTGTTGTAGTGGAGGCCACGCTGATGAGTCTGGACGAGTTGCGCCAACAGATTGACCGGATAGATGAACAGATTATACAACTACTTGATCAACGAGCAAGCTTGGCTGTGCAGATAGGGAACCACAAGCAAGGCAGTAACACTGCTGTCTACGACGCTGCTCGTGAGGCGCAGATTCTGCGTCAACTGGCGCAGTACGATACCAGTGCGCTCCCCAATGTAGCATTAGCAAGCATCTTTCGGGAAATACTGGCAGCCTGCCGTAGTATTCAACAGCCACTGAAGGTGGCCTACCTGGGTCCCCAATATACTTTTACCC
Organism: Candidatus Zipacnadia bacterium; assembly: GCA_029821255.1. Lineage (GTDB taxonomy): Bacteria > Armatimonadota > Zipacnadia > Zipacnadales > Zipacnadaceae > JALGTD01. The sequence goes on along the minus strand of JALGTS010000014.1, from coordinate 8,909 downwards.
ATATGGCGGCTCTTCAGCAGTTTGGGAGCAGTACCCAGTTGATATCATCTGGTAGCATAACCGAAGTCTTCGGCGCTGTCCAGCGTGAGCAAGCTGACTACGGTGTAGTTCCTATCGAGAATTCTACCGGTGGCGTTGTCGCTGAGACTCTGGATTGCTTCCTGGATAGCCACCTGCTAATTAGCGCAGAATTGTATGTGCCGGTGCACCTATGTGTGGCGGCTAACTGTTGTTTGGAGGAAATCACTACGCTATACAGTCATCCTCAGCCGTTGGCCCAAAGTCGTAAGTGGCTGTCGGAGAACCTTGCGGAAGTTCGAGTTGAGAATGTCGCCAGCACTGCAATTGCAGCACAGCGAGCGTCAGAGGACCCACGGGGCGGAGCTATTACCACGCAGCTTGCTGCCCAAAGCTGCGAATTGAAGATTTTGGCTGAGAATGTTGAAGATGAACCAGCCAATCGCACCCGCTTCTTTGTCATTGGGAGCCATGCCGCCGAACCAACCGGGCGGGATAAGACCTCAATTTTGTTCACCACAGCCCATCGGGCTGGAGCGCTATATGCTGCGCTGGAGCCGCTGGCGACTTATGACATAAATATGACTTTCATTCAGTCGCGTCCGGCCCGCGGGCGGCTGTGGGAGTACGTCTTCTTTGTGGACTTCGAGGGTCATCAGAATCAGCCTCGCATTCAGCAGGCACTGGATGCATTGACCGACCGCTGCCCTCTACTGCAGGTCCTGGGCTCATATCCGGCGGCAGAATAGAGTATGCTTTACCACCTGCAGTTGTCTTCCTGCTACAGATTGGCCGATGCCGCATGCTGCTGTTGGCGCGCTGCAAGCGGCTGGGGGATTATCCGGGGTTCTCATCAGGGGGCGGACTATTCGTCATCTTCAGATTGAACAATCACCCACAGACGCTCGATCTGTTGTTCATCACCTTCCTGCACAGTGAACTTGGTATCACCATACTTGACCGTGTCACCCGGTTCAGGAATGTGCCCGGCGACGGCACTGACCAGACCGGCGACCGTCTCATACTCGTCTTCGGGGAGGTCTGTGCCCAAGATCTCATTGATATCTTCAATACGGGTCTTGCCATCTACCACCGCCTCGGTGGGGCTGAGCAGTTCAATCTCCTGCTCAGGCAAGTCGTGTTCGTCTTCAATCTCACCAACCAGTTCTTCCAAAATATCCTCAATAGTAGCCAAGCCAGCAGTGCTACCAAACTCGTCAATCAGCACTGCCAGGTGAGTGGAGCGCTCACGCATCATCCACAGCAATTCATCTACTGGCTTACTTTCGGGCGCCAGCAGCGGCTCGCGAAGAATATCAGATAGCTTCAGATCATCCCATTGCTCAGGAGGAGTAGCCAGCAGATCGTGCACATAAAATGCACCTACTATGTGGTCAATATCCCCATCGTAGACGGGTATACGGGAATAGCCGCTGCTCAGGGCAGTATCAATTACCTCATCTATTGATGCAGTCACCGGCAAAGCCACTATATCTACACGCGGAACCATCACCTCGCGGGCGGTGGTTCGCGTCAATTCAAGGACGCTGTCAAGTATTTCAGTCTCCTCGGGGGTAACCTGTCCATTTTTCAGCCCCAGCTCAGCCGCCGCCCGGATCTGCTCAGGAGTCATCTGTTGTCCACGATACTCCACGGCGCCTCCTGCCGCCGGAAAAACCGTACGACTGATAGCCGTCAGCAGGCGAGTAATCGGATGCAGCAGGTGAGTCAACCGCTGTACATTCCGAGCCACCCGCAGGGCCACTGGCTCAGCACGCAAGGAGCCGTAAGTTTTGGGGGTCAGTTCCCCCAACACTATGATAGTCGCGATCATTGCAATGTGAAGCAACTCATGTTCAGTCAGCAGGGTCATTATTGTCGAAATCAGGATGATCCCCGCGTTCATGGCAATGATTAGTGCTGATAAGTAGTCGCCGCTTTTATGGAGGTCGGTGATGATCTGGGCACTTTTTTCTCCCCGCTCAGCCCGGCGACGTAGTGCTACCGGGTTTACTGCAACCAAGGCTGACTCGGCCAGCGAGACAAAGAATATTCCCGCCAGCAATACCCCAATGGCTAACAGGCCTATTGTGGTCAGAGGAATATCCAAAGCTGTACCCGGCCTCCTGGCAGTGGAACAACCGCCAGCCCGTCTCTGTTACTGAATGTGGGCTTCGTTCTCATTCGCTCGTCTGCGGTCTATTCTGGACGATGCGTACTTTCTCGATGCGATTAGCCGCTGCTTGCTCTATGCAAAAAGTCAACTTGCCCCAGGATACCTGCTCGCCGGTTGATGGTATATGCCCGATCAAATCTATGATAAAGCCTCCCAGACTGTCGTAATCACTCTCCGGCAGATCTTCTCGGACATAATTGGCTAGCAAGTGCAGGGATATGCGTGCGTCACAGAATAGTTCATCCTCAGATACCCGCTCAATCTCCGGCTCCTCAACGTCATACTCATCGGTAATCTCGCCAACTATCTCTTCCAATAGGTCCTCAACAGTCACGACTCCGGCGGTGCCGCCAAATTCATCTTTGACCACCGCGATGCTTCCGCGCCTGCTCTGCAATTGTTGAAGCAGAACGTTAGCTGGTAGACTTTCTGGTACAAAAAACGAGGCGCGTGCCACCCGCCGCACGGGCTTATCCATCTCTCCTGTCCGCAGATAGGGTAAGATATCCTTGATATAAATAATTCCCACTACATTGTCGGGGTCTTTTTTGCAGACTGGTAGGCGAGAAAAACCTGTGCTGGTGGCAATATCCAGCGCTCGTTGCAGGGTCTCGTCCTGCTCAACCCACACAATATCGGGCCTTGGCGTCATAACTTGGGCGACTGTCTGGTCGCCGAAGTCCAGTGCTCCATAGAGCATTCGCTGCTGCGGGCTTGGTACTGTCCCTTCACGCTGGCCTTGTTCAATCATTGTCTTGAGCTGCTCTTCGGTAACCGGGGGTGTGATTGTGTCGCGTCGTGCTCCGGATAGAAATAGCAAGCCGCGGGTCAGTCCTGTCAGTATGAAAACTATAGGTGCCAGCGCTATGGCCAGTACGGCCATAGGAATCGAAGCTCGCAGGCCCACTGCCTCGCGGTGGCGGGCGGCGTACTGGATAGGAGTAATCTCGCAGAAGATGATGACTATAGTAGTAATCGTAATGTAGGCTATTAGGGGACCCCAGACCGAACCAATGCTTTTCGTGGCCACATGCGTAGCCAATCGCTCGGCTGAGTAGTTAGATGCAGTAATAGCGATCAGAACGGTCGACAACACCCAGACACGATACCGGCGCAGGAACGCCAACACCTGGGCTAACCGCGACCCTTGCTTGGTTAGGTAGTGCAGGCGCGTGTCCGAGACTGCCAGGAAGGCAACTTCACTGCCGGAGAAGAACGCCGAGATGCCTAGGAGAAGGACTATTAGGCCTAACTCCGCTTCCAAATCTACAAACCACCCGGTAACTAACTATACCAGCTATCGTGATTATACTAAAACTCCAACTTTATTGCAAGCATGCCAGAGAGCCGGTGTTACACTACCAACTTCTGATCACTCCTTGCGGATTGCCGCCAGTGCGTGTTGATAGCTCTCCGGCACGCGGGCATCGTCTACGAAGTTCAGGAAGTCTTGTTTTTCGTTGGAGCGGTTGTAACCATCGTCAAAGGATATCTTGCCCTCATTAACTAATTGGGCGAGATTGGCTTCCAGAAGCTGCATACCCAAGGACTGTCCGCTGCTCTGGATAACCGACCGCATCATGGAGGTTTTGCGCTCACGGATAAGGTTACCAATGGCCGGCGAACCACCTGCCTCTCCCACCATTATCTCGTAGGCGGCAATACGGCCCTCCTTGTCAATGCGTGGGATCAGTTCTTCGGAGAATACCGCAGCCAGTGAGGTAGAAGTCATTGCCCGGATTTCTTCTTGCTCAGCGCTGGGGAAAGCAGTCACCAAGCGGTCAATAGTCTTCGGTGCGCTAACGGTATGCAGTGTAGAGAAGACTAAGTGACCAGTCTCCGCAGCCTGCAAGCACGCACGCATTGTCTCCAGGTCGCGCATCTCACCCACTAACATAACATCCGGGTCAGACCGCATATTCCGTACAACCGCCTCGGCGAAACTGGAGACGTCCACACCCACCTCGCGCTGGTTTACTATGCTCTGTTTACCCTCATGATAATACTCAATGGGGTCTTCAATGGTGATGATGTGTACGTCTCGCTCGCGATTGATGTAGTCAATCATAGACGCAATGGTGGTGGTTTTACCGCAACCAGTCGGTCCGGTCAGTAGAATGATACCCCGCTGGCGATGACAAAGTTCTTTGATATGCTCAGGCGGCAGCCCGAGCTGCTCAAAGGTTAGTATTTCATAAGGGATCAGCCGCAGTGCCAGCGCCGGAGCCTGCCTTTGGCGAAACACACTAATACGGAAGCGGGCTTGATCGCCGTAAGCATAACCAATATCGGCGCCACCCTTTTCGTGATATCGGCTCCAGTAGATGTTCTCTGGGCTATCCTCGCCGAGGAAAAAAGTCACAGCGGCAACCATATCATCTATATCCAGTTCTCGGTAGCCCTCCAGTTCGTATAGGTGCCCGTGTCGGCGATATACCGGAGGCTCATTGACTGTTAAATGAAGGTCAGATGCGCTAATCCTCACACACCCCTCCAGAAGAGCTTCCATCACCTCGCCGTCAAGGCGCTCGCCTGCCTTCTTGGCTACCGCTTCGGGGGCTTGAACTGTCCTGCGGAACTGCTCTGCCATTTGTCTCACCTCTATCAGCGGGTAATTACACCAGCCCACACTATTGACAATCTTACCGTTATCGGCCAGGGCTGTCAAGTCCCTCGAATCACCTTTGGTTGCTTATTCACTGGTTGTTGGTCAGTTCCTTCCCAATTTGGAAAGTTTTTTGCCGGATTAGTGAGTGCTTGAGTCTTGAGTGGACAATGATAATAGGCTCGACAGAATAATTGGTGTGTGCTACAATTTTACAAATCGTAACACTAACTCTGCCGGTGAAAGGATGTCATCTGCAATGTGCAAAGGTTTTACTCTGATCGAACTGCTGGTTGTAATCGCCATAATCGCGATCCTGGCAGCGATGCTATTCCCGGTCTTTGCACGGGCCAGGGAGAAGGCTCAACAGATTACCTGTACCAGCAATATGCACCAGATGGCTCTGGCTTTCGCAATGTATCTGTCCGACTGGGATCAGACATACCAGCAAGTCTACTTGTGGAAAGAGCGGCTGGTACCGTATATAACTACCACAGAGCTGTTCAAATGCCCCAGTCGTCGTGACCTCCCCTGGTACTACGGACATGGCTACAATATTGGCTGTCCTCCTCAAGGGGTGGCTGGCTTCCCCGAGAAAGGGGAAGGAGAGATCGTGCATCCCAGTGAAAAGATATTGGCAGCGGAATGGGACAGATGCCTGGCGGGACCGCCCTGTGGACCGACCGGTTTTCCGAATCCTCCCGGTGGGCCGCTATCCTATTGGGCGGTGTGCCGCATTCACAATGGCGGCTCCAACGTGCTGTTTGGCGATGGTCATGTTAAGTGGATGAATCCTGACATCTACCACAGTGCCACTGATCATATTGATAGCAACGGCAATCCGGTGGACAGCCAGGGGAATGCACTTGACCCTGCCGCGATAGCTGTGCCAGAGAGCGTTTGGCGATATTACTGGGACACGGCATACGAATCGCCGCAATAGGTCTGATCAGGGAGTAGAACAATAATGGTGGCCAGTTTGTTTGGATGTGCGCTGATAATCGCCGCAGGGCTGCTTGCTGGTAGCAGTGGCCGGCAACAGCCGAAGGTTACGGCAATAGACGAAGAGCTATCCGACGCTGAGCTCTTTCATCGCCTGCGCCAGTTTCACGGGCATATCGGGCCGTACGCAGTGCTGGGCTACCGGTTGGGGCGTTGGTTATTGGATAAGCTTGGCTGTGGCAAGTACTTTGGTGCATACATCACAGTCACCGGGCCTGGCATTACGCCTTATACCTGTCTGCTTGATGGCTTACAGCTCTCTACAGGCCACACCCTGGGTAAGCGTAATCTGACATTGAACGTCATAGCAGACCGTGGTAAGGAGCCCCTTTTCCAGATTGAAGCTGTCGCCGAGGCGGGCGGCAAGGTGCTGTGCTTGAATGTGCCCTTGGCTGTGACGGAGTTGTTCGCTGAGTGGATGAGCCAGGAACTGACCGAAGAGCAAATCTTGCACCAGACTCTCTCCTGGCCTCAGGAAGAACTGTGGCAGGAAGTTTCCTGAGCTCACGGGCTGGTGTCAGAACGAGTTCCTGACATATCCATTCAAATCCGGCACAAGTTTCCGCTCGCTGCTACATTGGGTGAGTAGGTCTTCCGTCATCTTCCCGATGGGAAGGGATATTGTCAGACCCTCGCGAAACCTCCACCATCTTTGGTGTTTTTTTGCAGCAAATTATTGGTCTTTCTCTCTGGGAGGCAAATGTGGAAAAAACAGGCAATGGTAAATTTGATATTGGCATTATCGGGGGAGGCCCGGCTGGTTATGTCGCAGCCGTTCGCGCTGCTCAGCTTGGTGCCAGGACCGCCCTCGTAGAGGCCCGCGAGTTGGGTGGCACCTGCCTGAACCGAGGCTGTATCCCATCAAAGGCACTGCTACGGTGTATAGAAGCATTAGAGCTGGCTGATGGGGCTCGGCGGATGGGAATCAAGTTCGCCGCTCCCGAGATTGACTTTGATGGGGTTCGGCGTCACGCCACTCGCGCTGTCAAGACTCTGGTGTCCGGCGTTGAGTTACTTATGGAGGGCAATGGCATAACTGTCTTCCGGGGCCATGGCGAACTGTTGGAGCCGACACGCGTGCAAGTGGCCAGCGATGAGCAGACTACCGAGTTTGAAGCCGACAAGATCATTGTGTGTACCGGATCTGTCCCCTTTGTTCCACCGATTCCTGGTGTTGATAGTAGCAATGTCATTGATAGCGACCAGGCAGTTGCGTTGGAGCAGGTGCCGAAGAGTTTGGCGGTAATCGGTGCTGGGGCGGTCGGCTGTGAGCTGGCACAGGTTTACGCCGGTTTCGGCAGCAAAGTTACGCTGATTGAGATGCTGGAGCGGATCGTTCCCACCGAGGATCCCCAAGCCAGTGACCTGCTGGAGAACACAATGAGCAAGCAGGGCATTCGCGTACTCGCCGGGGCGCGGGCTACCAAGTTGGAGAACAGCGGTGATCGTAACCGGCTTATCCTGGATCGTGGGGGTGAGGAAGAAGTAGTTGAGGCTGATTTGGTTCTAATGGCGACCAGCCGCAAAGCTTATACGGAGGGCCTGGGAGTGGAAGAACTTGGTATTGCCTTGGAGAGGGGCTGCATTGTGGTCAACGATCGGCTGCAGACCAGCATTGAAAATATCTATGCGGCAGGTGATGTCCGCCGGGGCGTTGGTCTGGCTCATCTGGCTTCCCACGAGGGCATCGTCGCGGTTGAGAACGCTTTGGGCACCAGTGGGGGCAAGGCGATTAACTACGATGCAGTGCCTGCAGTCATCTACACGCATCCGGAGGTCGCTTCAGTGGGCCTCCAGGAACACGAAACGAAGAACTGTGGCTTCGACTGCCGAGTGGGAGAATTCCCGTTCAGCGCTCTGGGTCGAGCTGCTGCCTCCGGTGAACGCCAGGGATTTGTCAAGCTGATCTCTGAGGCTTCTTCAGGGCGGATTGTTGGCGGGACGGTAGTCGGGCTTTCTGCCAGTGAGCTGATCGCGGAGATTACGCTGGCGGTGCGTATGGGGCTAACACTGGACGATGTTGCTGAGACTATTCATACTCATCCCACGATGAGCGAGGGAGTCGGCGAGGCTGCTCTGGCCGGGCTGGGCCGGGCGATACACTTGCCGCCCAGTTAGATCAGTCGCGAGCGCCAATGGTCAGTAGGACAGGCGTCTCGCCTGTCCTACTGATTAGTCGTGATGTCTGTTGTTGCGCTGCCGTTACTGCCCCCACTTCTCACGGAAGACAATCTCATCCAGCGCCAGGCGCTGTTTCGGTTTGGGCTGATCTGCCGGATAACCCAGCGACATCAGTTCCACCACTCGGATTGCCTGCGGTATGTCTAGTATTTGCTTCACCGCTGCCTCGTCAAAGGCACCGACCCAGCAGGTGCCCAGCCCCTCTTCAGTGGCCTGCAGGGCGATATGCTCCAGAGCAATAGCCACGTCAATGGGGTAGGAAAGCTGCCCACACTTCATTGCGCGCTCGTCAGTTTCGGCGCAAGCAGCAATCACCACCGGGGCCTGTCCGACAAAGGCCTGGCCGCTGGCTGCTTCCATTAATTGCTGGCGAGTTTGCTCGTCGGTCACCACCACGAACCGCCACTCCTGCCGGTTGCCTGCCGATGGAGCTAAGCGTGCCGCCTCCAGGATGCGCTCCAGTTTCTCAGCCTCCACCGGCTGCGGGCGGTATCGCCGCACACTGTACCGCTGCTGAATAGCTTCAAAGACCTCCATAGCATTTTCCCTCCTGTTCTTACTTGATGCACTTAAATATGCGATAGCCCCACTTGCGTGAGACGGTGTGGCATTCAGAAAACATTGGCGCCACCTCGCGAAGGTGGCTCTTCGCCCCCTGGCGAGTATGGATAACCATCCACAACACCCCACCTGGACGCAGCCGCTTGGTAGCATCAGCTATCAATTCGTAGAGCTTGGATTTGCCTATCCGAATCGGCGGATTGCAGAGTATGACATCAAATTGCCGCTCGCCCAGCACCTGTGGCGCGTCGCCGGTGATCACCTTGACATTGGTTATCCCATTGGTTTGAGCGTTGGCAACAGCCAGTTTAGTAGCCCGCTCGTTGATGTCCACCATTGTTATTCGGGCCTCCGGCCGCAACTTGG